>JAQGIA010000654.1 GCA_028291445.1 Belnapia sp. | reverse complement strand
AGCTTGCGGTAGCGCTCATAGACCCGCAGCGCATAGCCGCCATCCTCGACGAAGCGCAGCACGTCGTCGAAGTCGCGCCGGCTGAGTCCCGCATAGGGCGCGGCGCGGGTCACCTCGGCGTAGAGCGAATCCGGATGGAAGGGCGCATGGCAGGCCATGGCGAGCACATGCTGCGCCAGCACGTCGAGCCCGCCCGGCCGCGGCGGGTCGCCGTCCAGCTCGCCATGCTTCACCGCTTCCAGCGCCGCGGTGCATTCGATGACCTCGAAGCGGTTGGCCGGCACCAGGATGGCGCGCGAGGCCTCGTCCATCCGGTGGTTGGCGCGGCCGACCCGTTGCAGCAGGCGGGCGACGCCCTTCGGCGCGCCGACCTGGATCACCTGGTCCACCGCGCCCCAGTCGATCCCGAGGTCGAGCGAGGCGGTCGCCACCACCGCCCGCAGCTTGCCGGCGGCCATCGCGGCTTCCACCTTGCGGCGCTGCTCGACCGTGAGGCTGCCGTGGTGCAGGCCGATCGGCAGGTTGTCGTCGTTCAGCCGCCAGAGCGCCTGGAAGCACAGCTCGGCCTGGGCGCGGGTATTGACGAAGACGATGGTGACGCCGGCCTCGCGGATGCGGCGATAGACCTCCGGCATGGAAGCGAGGCCCATATGGCCGCCCCAGGGCAGCCGCCCTTCCGGCAGGGTGATGGACAGGGCCGGCGGGGCGCCGCCCTTGACCGAGACCAGCCGCACATCCTCCGGCCGGCCGCTGCGGGCGAGGAAGGCGCGCAGCGGCTCCGGCCAGGCGACGGTGGCCGAGAGCCCGACCCGCCGCGCCGCCGGCGCCAGCAGGCCGAGCCGCGCCAGGCCGAGCGCAAGCTGGTCGCCGCGCTTGGTGCCGGCCAGCGCATGGATCTCGTCCACCACCACCGCGGCGAGGCCGCCGAAGAACTCGCCCGCCTCCGGCTGGGACAGCAGCAGGATCAGGCTTTCCGGAGTGGTCAGCAGCAGGTGGGGCGGATTTTCCTTCTGCCGGGCACGGCGATTCTGCGGGGTATCGCCGGTGCGGGTCTCGATGCGGATAGGCAGGCCCATCTGCTCGACCGGGATGGTGAGGTTGCGGGCGATATCGACCGCCAGCGCCTTTAGCGGCGAGACGTACAGGGTATGCAGGGCACCGGCACCCGGCGGTCGCGGCGCGCGGGCCAGCTCGATCAGGCTGGGCAGGAAGCCGGCGAGGGTCTTGCCGCCACCGGTCGGCGCGACGAGCAGCGCCGAGCAGCCGGCGGTCGCGGCGCGCAGCAAGGCGAGCTGATGCGGTCGCGGGGTCCAGCCGCGAGCGGCGAACCAGGCGGCGAAAAGTTCCGGTAATGTTCCCATTCCCGGCCACTATGCCGGGGCTGGGCGGGCGCGTGAAGCCGGCTTGCGATAGCCGTGTCAGGCGTGGGCGAAGCGCAGGGTCACCCTGGTCCCATCCTGGTTCTCGACCCGCATGGTGGCCTGCGCCTGGCGGGCCAGCCGGGGCACCAGATGCAGGCCGAGGCAGCCTTCGGGGGTATTCCGCCGCAGCGATTCCGGCACCCCGATGCCGTCGTCGACCACCACCAGCTCCCCCTGGCCGGGCGCCGGACAGCGCAATTCCATCCGGATGGTGCCGCCGCGGCCATCGGGAAAGGCGTGCCGGGCGGCATTCACCACCAACTCGTTCACGATCAGCGCCAGTGGCGTCGCCTTGGAGGCCGGCAGCAGCAGCTTGTCTTCGATCGCCACCACCAGCGACACCAGCGGCCGGGCGACGATGTCGAGCGCGGTCCGGGCGGTCGCAGCCAGCTCGATGCCGAGGTCGATCAGCGCGCCTTCGGCCACCCGGAACATGCGGTCCTGCACCAAGGTCGCCAGCATCACCCGCATCGCCGCGCCACGCAGCGCGGCGGCGACGGAGGGGTTGCTGGCCCGGCTGGCCTGCAGGCCGAGGAAGGAGGTGGTCGCCTGGGCGTTGTTCTTCACCCGGTGGTGCAGCTCGGCCAGCAGCGTCTCCCGCTCGGCCAGCGCCCGGCGGCGTTCGTCGAGCGCCTGCTTCATCTCGGTGATGTCGACGCAGGAGCCGTAATAGCCGGTCAGCGTCCCCTCGTGCAGGACCGGCCGGGCGGTATCGAGCAGCCAGCGCCAGGCGCCGTCGTGCCGGCGCAGGCGATAGTCCATGGAGAAGGAGCGCCGCTCGCCGAAGGCCTCGGCGCTGGTCGCGTCGCAAAGGGCGCGGTCGTCGGGGTGCATGCCGTCGATCCAGCCGAAGCCGCGTTCGTCGGCGAATGGCCGGCCGGTGAATTCGAGCCACGGCTGATTGAAGTAATCGCGCGACCGGTCGGGACCGGCATGCCAGATCATCACCGGCGCCTGGTCGACGAAGAGGCGGAAATCCTCCGCCACCGCCGCACCCGCTTCCCCCGCCATCAAGGGCGACGACGACCCATCCGGTGACCCACCGCCACCCGCCGCCTCGACCTGCCCTGGCGACATCCCGCACCCTTCACTCATGCAACACGTCGCAGTCCAGCCGTTACAGGCGCGGTAATGGCTGACGCGCGAAGCACCCCTCGGTTCCCCAGGACCCGCCATCCGGGCATGCACCTTGCCGTCACCGGCCCGGCCGGAGCCCTGCATTCCCGGGCCGGAACGGGTTCGGCTTTCGGCGCAGTCTTGCCCCAGCCAGCCCTGCCCAAATTAGCCTTGCCCAAGCCGGGACCGAGGGCAACCGCCTTGCGGTTGCTTCGCAATTGCGACCGGGCAGCAGGAGTTGCACGGCTGCGTGCCTCGCCTGCCGACGGACCCGATGCGGCCCCATCCGGTGCAGGTAGAACGGCAAGGCGGCGGCGCAGCTGCCGGGATCGGCGGCCTGCCCGAAACGACGCCATAGGATGCAGATGATTCATGCCTCGCGTCCTCCGGCTTCGATCCTCGACGACATCCTCATCAGCGCCAGACGCAACAATCAGCACGATGGGATTACCAGGGCGTTGATTTGCCGCGTCGATCTTTTGGCGCGCTTGCTGAAAGGGCCCTGCTCCGCCCTCACCCGGACCTTCAGCCGCATCCTCGCCGACAACCGGCCTTTGGAGGCGGCATTGATCCGCGCCGGCGATATCGCGGCGCGGGACTTCGGCGCCCCGGCGACATGCGGGACGATCCGCCGCGCCGCTGGATGTGGCACCAGCAGAAGTGCGGGCTGGCGCGGTGCGGCGGGCGACGGCAGCGGAGATACGGGGGCGGAAATACGGACGGTCCCCGCTGGCAACGGAGCCCGCCTGAGCCGGCGCGCCAGCCAGCATCCTTGGCTGTCAGGGAGCCTGGCTGGTCATGCTGGCATGCACCCAGCCCTGCGGCTCGGCAGTGCCGACCTGGAGCCAGCCGCCGGGGGCGCGGCCGAAGATGGCCAGCGCCTCGCCCTGGGCGGCGATGCGGACCACCTCGCCACCCGGCGCGGTGCGCAGGCGGGCGGGGCTGCGGATGACCGCGGTTTCCGCCGTGGCGGCAAGGACGGGCGCTGCAGGCACCGCCGCCATCGGTTGAGACAGGAGCGGGGCGGGGACCGGGGCCGGGACCAGGGCCGGAACCGGCGCGGCGATCGTGGCGCCGGCTTCCCGGCAATAACGGTCCATCGCCTGGGCATCGGCATTCACCAGCCCGGGGCCCTGCTCCATCACCGTCTGGTAGCGCGGCGTTGCGCCGGACAGCGCCTGCCCCTGGTCGCGCGGCAACAGGATGCGGACGACGAAGCCGGCCTCGGCCGCGCCGGCCAGGCGAACCGAGCCGCAGACCGCGCGCTCATCCGCCGGGCCGAAGCGATAGACGGCGACATCGCGGAAGGCGAGCTCGGGCCCGGCCCGCAGCCGGCGGCGGATCGTGTCCTGCGCTGCCTCGGCATAGCGTGCCTCGGCCGATGGGCCGGGCTGCGAGGCAGCGGCCTCGACGGCCGGCCGGTCAAGGGCCAAGGCGGCGGCAACGGCGGCCGCTCCGACAATGGCGATCGTCAACAAGGTCTTGCGCATCGCCGGCACCGATCGAGGCTCCGTCCCGGCCGCATCACCGGATGCGAGGGGTCGGCGCAGTAAGCGTTCTGGCCACAGAAAGTTCCGAAAGCCTTGCAATGGTCACGCGCTTGGCATGCCGTTGGCATTGCGGGGCCGACCGCCCCCGGATATCCGCCTTGCCCCTGGCCAACCGCCCCCGCCGCCCTGCCGCATCTGCGCACCAACCGGCTGCGGGCGCTGGCCACCAGCGAGGCGGCCCGCGCTGCCGCGCTGCTCGAGGTGCCGAGCTTCGCCGAGGCCGGCTTCCCGGCGGTGTTCAGCATCAATTGGTCCGGCTTCTCGACCGCCGCCGGCACCCCGGCGCCGATGGTCGAGCGCTGGCGGGCAGCACCACGCCGATGCCCGGCGAAGCATTCTCGCAGCCGCGCATCGGCGTGGTGCCGGGGACGCTGGGCCAGGCAGACTGCACCGCCTTCATCGGCGCCGAGCTGGTGCGGGGTGATCCAGCCGGCAGGGGCCGGGCCAAACTGACCGCCAAGGCGGTCGGGCCAAACTGACCGCCTTCTCGGTCGGCCGGACCGAGCGTCCCGCCGGTCAGCCCGGCTCCAGCCCGGCCTCCTTCGCCCGCGTGGTCAGCTCGGCGATCTGGCCGCGCAGGAAGGTGCGGAATTCCTCCGGCGCGGTGCCGCGCGGGACA
>JAQGIA010000645.1 GCA_028291445.1 Belnapia sp. | reverse complement strand
CCTAAACCCGCCCGGCGGCGACATCGGCATCGAGCGCCCGATCGAGCGCTTCCCCTTCGTCCCCGCCGATCAGGCCAAGCTCAACCAGGATTGCTACGAGGCAAACAACATCCAGGACTCAGGTCTGGAGCAGCGGCTGGTCGCGGCGCGCCTCAGGCGGATCATCATCGGCGTCTCGGGCGGTCTCGATTCGACCCAGGCGCTGATCGTCGCCGCCAAGGCGATGGATCTGCTGGGCCGGCCGCGCACCGACATCAACGCCTATACCCTGCCCGGCTTCGGCACCAGCGACGGCACCAAGGGGAATGCGCACCGGCTGATGGCCGCCCTCGGCGTCGATGCGCGGGAGCTGGATATCCGCCCCGCCGCGCGGCAGATGCTGGGCGACCTCGGCCATCCCTTCGGCCGCGGCGAGCCGGTCTACGACATCACCTTCGAGAACGTGCAGGCCGGGCTGCGGACCGATTACCTGTTCCGCGCCGCCAATCTGCACGACGGGATCGTGCTGGGCACCGGTGACCTGTCGGAGCTGGGGCTCGGCTGGTGCACCTATGGCGTCGGCGACCAGATGTCGCATTACAACGTCAATTCCGGCGTGCCCAAGACGCTGATCCAGCACCTGATCCGCTGGAACATCGGCACCGGCCAGTTCGATGCCGAAGTGGGCGCCACGCTCGAATCGATCCTGAACACCGAGATCTCACCCGAGTTGATCCCGGCGACCGATGGCGAGCCGCTGCAAAGCACCGAGGCCAAGGTCGGCCCCTATGCGCTGCAGGATTTCAACCTGTTCTACACCCTGCGCTACGGCTTTCGCCCCTCCAAGATCGCCTTCCTGGCGCTGCGGGCCTGGGGCGATACGGCGCGCGGCAACTGGCCGCCCGGCTTCCCGGAGGCCGCGCGGCGGGACTACCAGCTGCCGGAAATCCGCCACTGGCTGGAGGTGTTCATCCGCCGCTTCTTCGGCTTCAGCCAGTTCAAGCGATCCGCCATGCCGAATGGCCCGAAGGTCTCGGCGGGCGGTTCACTGTCGCCGCGCGGCGACTGGCGGGCACCCTCCGATGGCAACGCCAATGCCTGGCTGGAGGAGCTGCGCCGGAACGTGCCGGAGGGCTGAAGGCCCGGGCCGGCGCCCATGCGGCGCCCGCTGGTGTTTGTCACGTGCGGCGCGTCCTTCGGCGGTTCCGCCTCGGACGGTCGCGCTCTACCCGAATACCCCCAGCCGCCGCAGCGCCGCCACCACCTCCTCCGCCATCGCCTCGGCCGAGCCGGTCGTGGTCCGCAACCGCAGCTCCGGCGCCTCGGGCGCTTCATAGGGCGCGTCGATGCCGGTGAAATTACGGATCAGCCCGGCATCCGCGCGGCGGTATAGCCCCTTGGGATCGCGCCGGCGGCATTCGGCGATCGGCGTATCGACGAAGACCTCGATGAACTCGCCCGGCGCGAACAGCCCCCGCGCCGCCGCCCGGTCCGCCCGGAACGGCGAGATGAACGAGACCAGCACGATCAGCCCGGCCTCGACCATCAGCCTCGCCGCTTCCGCCGCGCGGCGGATATTCTCGCTGCGGTCCGCCTCGGTGAAACCCAGGTCGCGGTTCAGCCCGTGCCGGACGTTGTCGCCATCGAGGGTGAAGGTATGCCGCCCCGCGGCATGCAGGCAGCGCTCGGCCAGGTCGGCGATGGTCGATTTGCCCGAACCCGACAGGCCGGTGAACCAGACCGCCATCGGCCGCTGCCCCTTGGCCCGGGCACGGGCCGGCTGATCCACGCTCATCCGGTGCCAGGTGAGATCGGTCGCCGCCGCCTGCGCGCTGACCACCATACCGACGCCGATGGTCGCATGGCTCATCCGGTCGATCAGGATGAAGCCGCCGAGATCGATGCTTTCGGCGAAGCTCTCCACCGCCAGCGGCATGGCCAATGCGATGCCGATCCGCGCCAGATCATTGGCCCCGAGGCTCTCGGCCGGCTCGGTGCCGAAGCTGTCGATATCCAGCCGGTAGCGGATCTCGCTGACCGAGGCCGGCACCGTGCCGGTGCCGAGCTTGATCACCAGGCTGCGGCCGGGAACCATTCGCTCCTCGCCCAGCCACAGCACATCCGCCACCAGCCGGCTGGCCAGCGTGACGGGATGCGCGGCGGCCGCCAGCACGTCCCCGCGCGAGGCATCCAGCGCCTCGGCCAGCACCAGGGTCACCGCCTCCCCGGCCACCGCCCGGTCGCGGTCGCCGTCATGGGTCACGATGCGGGCGACCGTGCCGGCACGGCCCGAGGCGGCGACCCGCAGCGCATCGCCCGGGCGTACCGCGCCGGCGGCGATGGTGCCGGCATAGCCGCGGAAGTCCTGGTGTGGCCGGTTCACCCATTGCACCGGCATGCGGAAGGGCCGGTCCAGCTCCGGCCGCGCCACATCGATGGCTTCCAGCAGTTCGAGCAGCGTGGGGCCGCGGTACCAGGGCATCCGTGCGCTGCGCGCCACCACATTGTCGCCGTGTCGCGCCGCCAGCGGCACGGCGGTGATGCTGGCGAAGCCCAGGGTGGCGACCGCGGCGCGATATGCCGCCTCGACCGCGGCGAAGCGTGCCGCGTCGAACCCCACCAGATCCATCTTGTTCACCGCCAGCACGACATGGCGGATGCCGAACAGCGCGGCGATGCAGGAATGCCGCCGGGTCTGGGTCAGCACCCCGCCGCGCACATCCACCAGCACCACGGCGAGATCGGCATTCGACGCCCCGGTCGCCATGTTGCGGGTGTATTGCTCATGGCCCGGGGTGTCGGCGACGATGAAGCGGCGGCGCCTGGTGCCGAAGTACCGCCAGGCGACGTCGATGGTGATGCCCTGCTCGCGCTCCGCCGCCAGCCCATCGACCAGCAGCGCGAAATCGAGTTTCGCGCCATCCGTGCCATGCCGCGCCGAATCCCGTGCCAGCGCCGCCATCTGATCGTCCAGCACCAGCTCGCCGTCGTGCAGCAGCCGGCCGATCAGCGTCGACTTTCCGTCATCCACGCTGCCGCAGGTCAGGAAACGCAGCGTCGGCACCGCATCGGGTATAAGCACCGGCTCCGCCTCGGGAGGGTCCATCAGAAATACCCCTCGCGCTTCTTCTTCTCCATGCTGTCGGCGGCATCGCGGTCGATCAGCCGGCCGCCGCGCTCCGACTGCCGCAGTCCCTCCATCTCGGCCAGTATCTCCGGCACGGTCGTCGCGGCGGAAGGCTGCGCCGCGGAGAGCGGGTAGCAGCCGAGCGAGCGGAACCGCACCCGCCGCTGTCGCGGCACCTCGCCCGGCCACAGCCGCATCCGCGCGTCATCGACCACGATCAGGCTGCCGTCGCGCTCGACCACCGGCCGTGGCGCGGCGAAATACAGCGGCACCACCTCCAGCCGCTCGGCCAGGATGTAGTGCCACACGTCGCGCTCGGTCCAGTTGGACAGCGGGAAGACCCGGATGCCCTGCCCCGGCTTGACCCGGCCATTGTACAGCCGCCAGAATTCCGGCCGCTGGTTCTTCGGGTCCCATTCCTGCCGTTCGCTGCGGAAGGAGAAGACGCGCTCCTTGGCGCGCGACTTCTCCTCGTCCCGCCGCGCCCCGCCAAAGGCGGCATCGAAGCCCCCCAGCGCCAGCGCCTCCCGCAGCGCGACCGTCTTCATCGCATGGGTGTAGTAGGCCGCGCCGTGGTCGAAGGGGTTCACCCCGTCGCGCTGCGCCGCCGCATTGCCATGCAGGATCAGCCGCAGCCCGGTCCGCCGCGCCGTCGCATCGCGGAAGGTGATCATCTCGCGGAATTTCCAGCCGGTATCGATATGCAGCAGCGGAAAGGGCGGCGGCGCCGGATGGAAGGCCTTGATCGCCAGGTGCAGCATCGCCGTGCTGTCCTTGCCGATGGAATAGAGCATCACCGGCGCGGCGCATTCGGCCACGACCTCCCGCAAGATGTGGATGGCCTCGGCTTCCAGCCGCCGCAGATGGGTCAGGGCCGCATTCGGAACTGGCATGGCGGAGGCGATACCCAGAGCTATCTATGCTTTATATCGTAATTATAATGAAAAGATAACAATATGGCCAGCGCCCAGGCGGCATCCGGGGCGCGCCGGCACATTTTCCCCTGGCCTGCCCTCGACGGCCCAGGCCGCCCCGCGCACACTTCCACCGGCCGCAATCCCCGGAGGATCGGATGCATCACCATAGCGCGGCGCCCCAGGAGGCCGGCACGCAAACCGGCCAGGGCCGCCGCCCATGAAAACCATGGCTCCCATGAAAACCATGGCCCTGGCGGCGCTGGTCCATCCCACCGGCTCGCACCCGGCCTCCTGGCTGCATCCCGGGACGCGGGCCGATGCCTCGACCGACATCGACCACTACCGCGCCATGGCGCAGCTCGCCGAGCGCGGCATGTTCGACCTGTTCTTCATCGCCGATACGCCGGCCGCGCGCACCAGCAACCTGACCGCCTATAGCCGCTTCCCGCTGTTCATGAACGTCTTCGAGCCGGTGACGCTGCTCGCCGCCATCGCCGGCGCGACGACCCATATCGGCCTCGGCGGCACCATGAGCACGAGCTTCTCCGAGCCCTATAACCTCGCCCGGCAATTCGCCTCGCTCGACCACATCAGCCACGGCCGCGCCGCCTGGAACGTCGTCACCTCCGCCAATGATTTCGCCGCGAAGAATTTCGGCCTGGACAAGCTGCCGCCGCATGCCGACCGCTACGAGCGCGCCCGCGAATTCGTCCAGGTGGTGCAGGCGCTATGGGATAGCTGGGAGGATGGCGCCTTCATCCGCGACCGTGAAAGCGGGCTGCATTTCGACCCCACGAAGCAGCATCCGGTGGCGCATGAGGGCCGCCATTTCCGGGTGCACGGCGCGCTCAACATCGAGCGCACGCCGCAGGGCCAGCCGGTCATCATCCAGGCCGGCGCCTCCGACACCGGCCGCGACTTCGCCGCCGAGACCGCCGAGCTGGTCTTCGCCTCGGACAGCACCATCGAGGGCGGCCGGCAATTCTACGCCGATCTCAAGGGCCGCATGGCTCGCCATGGCCGCGACCCGGAGGCGTTGAAGGTGCTGGCCGGACTGCCCGCCGTGGTGGCCGATTCGGCCGAGGAGGCGGAGGATATGTACCAGACGCTCCAGGCGCTGATTCACCCCGATGTCGGCCGCATGCGGCTCGGCATGGACCTCGAGGCGGACCTCACCGGCCTGCCGCTGGATGAGCCGATCCCGGAGGATCGCATCCCGAAATCGGCCAATCTGCACAAGGCCTATTTCGACCATATCCTCGGCATGATCCGCGAGGGGCTGACCTTGCGCCAGCTGTACATGCGCTACGAGCGCGGCAACAAGACCATCCGCGGCACCCCGCGGCAGGTCGCCGACCACATGGAGGAATGGTTCACCACCGGCGCCGCCGATGGCTTCATGATGACCTTCAGCGCCCTGCCCGCCGGGCTGGAAGCGGCGGTCGGCAAGCTCATCCCCGAATAGCAGCGCCGCGGCCTGGTCAAGACCGCCTGGCGCGGCACCACCCTGCGGGAGAACCTCGGCCTAGCCCGGCCGGCCAATCGCCATGCGGCGCAGGCCGGCCGATGACCCAGCAGCGCCGGATGAAGCTGGTCGCCTATCTGAAGACCGGCCCCACCGCGAACCACGCCGGCGGCTGGCGCCACCCGGGCGCCGACCTGCACGATATCCTCGACCCTGCCCGCTACGAGCATCTGGCCCGGGTGCTGGAAGCCGCCTGCTTCGACGGCTGCTTCTTCGCCGACGCCTTCGGCATCCCGGATATCCACCGCGGCAGCTTCCGCCCCTATGTCGAGCTGGGTGGGCAGATCAGCTACCTCGACCCGATGCTGGTGTTGCCGTTGATGGCCCGCGTCACCCGCCACCTCGGGCTCGGCGCCACGCTGTCCACCACCTTCCACCCGCCCTACCTGCTGGCGCGGATGCTCTCGACGCTCGACCACCTCAGCGGCGGCCGCGCCTGCTGGAACATCGTCACCTCCGCCACCGAATTCGAGGCGCGCAACTTCGGCATGACCCTGCCGCCCAAGGACCAGCGCTACGACCAGGCGGATGAGGTGCTCGAAGCCTGCTGTGCATTGTGGGATTGCTGGGCGCCGGATGCGTTGGTGCTGGATGCGGCGGCGGGGCGCTTCGCCGATGCCGACCGCATCCGCTACGCCGATTACGCCGGCCGGTATGTCACCACCCGCGGCCCGTTGGCGATGCCGCGCAGCCCGCAGGGGCGGCCGGTCTTCCTCCAGGCCGGTGCCTCCCCGCGCGGCCGGGCCTTCGCCGCGCGCTGGGCGGAGGCGGTCTTCTGCGCCTCGCATGGCAAGGCGGAGACGCTCGCCTTCTACGCCGACATGAAGGCCCGGGTCGCCGCCGCCGGCCGGGTGCCGGAGGATTGCGCCATTCTCCCCGCACTTTCCGTGGTGCTGGGCGAGACCGCCGCCATCGCGCGGGAGAAGGCGGCGCATCTGCAATCCCTGGTCAATCCGGACCTGACCTTGGCGACCAACTCCACCATGCTCGGCGCCGACCTCAGCCGCCATACCACGCCCGAGGCCCTGGCCGCCGCCCAGGGCCACCAGGGGATCAAGGGCACCGAGGATCGCGTGCTGCAATTGATGAAGGCCGAGGGCATCAGCTTCGCCGAGGCGGCCAGCCGCCCGCGCGGCCTGGTGGTCGGCACCGCGGCCACCGTCGCCGACCACATGGAAGACCTGTTCCGGGACGGCGGCTGCGACGGCTTCGTGCTCTCGCCCACCGTCTCGCCGCTGATGTTCGAGGAATTCGGCCGGCTGGTGGTGCCGGAATTGCAGCGCCGCGGATTGTTCCGCAGCGCCTATGCCGGCAGCACGCTGCGGGAAAACCTGCGGGAACGCTGACGGCGCCCGCAAGTCCTCGCCGCATGGTCCGCCGGTGTCAGAGCGGCACATCCACATCCAGCAGCGGCGCGTGTTGCTGCGCGCCATAGACGTCGGTGTCGCCGAAGTCGCCGGCCGGCACCAGCCGCGGCAGGGTCGCCTTGAAGGCCGAGGCGGTGTCGTAGGGCGTGAACAGCACATCCGCCTCCGCCACGCTGTAGAGCCGGGCGAACAGCGCGGCATTCAGCACGCCGGTCGCCTTGACCCGGCGGTAGAGCGCCGGATCCTCGAACAGCACGTCGATCGTCACCATGAAGGGCCCGGCGTTCTTGCTTTTGCAGACCTGGGCGATGTCGCGG
>JAQGIA010000624.1 GCA_028291445.1 Belnapia sp. | reverse complement strand
TGCGTCGTCCCCCACCCTGCTGCGCCGCCCGCCCGCGCCACGCGCCCCGACGCCCGCCGCCACGAAGGCCGCCGAACTCGCTGCCGGCGCCACCAGCCTGGATGCGCTGCGATCGGCGATGGCCGGCTTCGACGGCAGCCCGCTGCGCGAAACCGCGACCAACCTGGTCTTCGCCGATGGCGTGCCGGAGGCCGGCTTGATGCTGATCGGCGAAGCCCCGGGCGGCGACGAGGACCGGCTCGGCCGTCCCTTCGTCGGCGTTTCCGGCCAGTTGCTGGACCGGATGCTGGCCTCGGTCGGCCTCAACCGCGAGCGGGACTTCTATATCACCAATATCCTGCCCTTCCGCCCGCCCGGCAACCGCACCCCGACGGATGCCGAGATCGCGCTCTTCCTGCCCTTCATCCTGCGCCACATCGCGCTGGCGAAGCCGCGCCGGCTGGTGCTGCTGGGCGGGGTCTCGGCCAAGGCCCTGCTGCGGTCGCGGGAGGGTATCACCCGGCTGCGTGGTCGTTGGCACCAAGTAATGATCGAGGATGAAAATCCGCTTCCGGCCCTTGCCACATTGCATCCGGCCTATCTGCTGCGCACCCCCACGGCCAAGCGTGATGCATGGGCCGATATGCTGCTACTGCGTCGCACGCTGGACGAGCAACCGTGACGCCGGGGTTGTATTTTTTACCTGGGTAATCACGCGGCAGGCACGGCATTTCATGCTGCAACGGAATATGTATCGATTTCGTCTCGTTTTTTCAGGGGTTGCGTCGACCATTGGTTGACCGCTAACGGGAACGGCCATGCGAGCGATCGGCCCCATGGCCCGTGCAACCCTTCGCCCCCTGCTTTGCGGGGTCCTGTGGGGTGCGGCGCTCACGCTGGGGGTCCTGCCCTCCGCCCGGGCGCAAAGGGCCGCAGACCTGAACGGCACATCGAGCACCCCACTGGCCCCTTCCGGCCAGGTCGCCTTGAATCCCCCTTCCGGCCAGGTCGCTTCGAGTTCGGTCGCCCGGACGCCGCTCGTCACCACTACCGCCATTACCACCCGCACCGCCGCCTCGGCCAGCCCGGCGCCGCTGAGCCAGACGGCGATGAACATCCCCCGCCCCGCCCCGCAAGGCGGCGTGGCCGGGCTACCCCAGGTCCTGCCTCCCTCGGATGCCGCCCGGCTGCGCCGCATCTTCGAGCACCAGGCGCGCGGCGACCTCGCCGCGGCGATGCGGGAGGCCGATCGGCTGGAGGATCGCCGCCTGCTCGGCCATGTGCTGGCCGACCGCTGGCTGCGCCGCCTCGCCCAGCCCGGCGCGCCCGAGCTGCAAGGCTGGCTCGCCCAGTATGCCGACCACCCGGACGCCCCCCGGCTGCATGCCCTGCTGGCCGAGCTGCTGCCGCGCGGCACCGCCCTGCCCGCCCCGCCGGCCACGGCCGAGCCCTTTCCGGAATTCGCCCTGCCCCCGGAGGAGCGCGACGGCGCTGCCGTCGCCCGCAACCCGACGCTCGACCGCGCCATCCGCGACCGCGCCCGGGACGGCAACGCCGATGGCGCGCTGACGCTGATCCGCGCCACCCGCGGCATGAACCCGGCCTATGCCGCCCTGCTGCGCGCCGACCTCGCCATGGGCCTGTTCCGCGCCGGCCGCGACGCGGATGCCTTCCGCATCGGCTCCGAGACGGTGCAGGCCCGGCAGGACAAGGCCGATAACGGGATCGCCGCCTTTGCCGCCGGCCTCGCCGCCTGGGGGATGGAGCGCTACGACGTCGCCCTGCCCTATTTCGAGCGCGCCGCCCGCAGCCAGGCCGCCGCCCCGGCGATCCGCTCCGCGGCCGCCTTCTGGACCGCCCGCGCCGCCGTCCGCGCCCGCCAGCCGCAGCTCTACGTCACCTGGATGATGCAGGCGGCGCAGGAGCCGCGCACCTTCTATGGCCTGGTCGCCCGGCGCTCGCTCGGCCTCGGCAGCAGCTTCGCCTGGGACGGCGAGCTGGCCGGGGAGGCCGAGACCGCCGCCGTCGCCGAGACCGCCGGCGGCTGGCGAGTCCTGGCGCTGCTGCAGATCGGCCAGGCCGGCCGGGCCGAGGCCGAGCTGCGCCAGCTCTGGGCCCAGGCGCGCAACCATCCCGGACTGGTCCGCTCCATGCTCTCGGTCGCCGGCCTCGCCGGGATGAACGGCCTGTCTTCCCAGCTCGCCGCCGCCAGCCAGGCCGAGGACGGCAGGCCGCGCGACTTCGCCCGCTTCCCGCTGCCCCGGCTGGCGCCGCAGGGCGGCTTCCGGATGGACCCCTCGCTGCTCTATGCGCTGGCCTTGCAGGAAAGCCGCTTCGATGCCGCCGCCGTCTCCCCGGCCGGGGCGCGCGGCATCTTGCAGCTGATGCCGGCGACCGCCAGCTACGTGGCACGCGACCCCTCGCTCGCCGCCGAGAACATGGACCGGCTGCATGATGCCGGATTCTCGCTGGAGCTCGGCCAGCGCTACATCCATTACCTGGCCCGGCACGAGGTCGTGGACGGCAATCTGGTCCGGCTGCTGGCGGCCTATAACGCCGGGCCGGGCAACCTGCAGAAGTGGCTGCCGGCCAGCGGCCACCGCGACGACCCCTTCCTGTTCATCGAATCCATCCCGGTGGACGAGACCCGCGGCTTCGTCCAGCGGGTGATGGCCTATTCCTGGATCTATGCCAGCCGGCTCGGCCTGCCGGCGCCCAGCCTCGACCAGCTCGCGGCCGGCAGCTTTCCCAAATTCGCCTCCGCCGAGGAAGTCACGGCGCTGCTGCGCCAGCGGCCCCGCCTGTTGCGATAGGGCTGCTGCGGTAAGCCGCACGCCGTCCTATATGCTTGGTCAGCCGCCAGGAGCCCGCGCCATGCCGATCGATGAAAGCCTGCCCTTCGTCGCGGTCAATATCGCCGTGCTGACCGTCTCCGACACCCGCGACCTGGCCTCCGACCGCTCCGGCCAGACGCTCCAGGACCGGATCGAGGCCGCCGGGCACCATTGCGTGGGGCGCGAGATCATCCGCGACGAGGCCGATGCCATCGAGGCCATTCTCCGCCGCTGGATCGCCGATCCCAGCATCGACTGCGTCATCACCACGGGCGGCACCGGCATCACCGGCCGCGACGTGACGCCGGAGGCCTTCAAGCGGGTGCTGGAAAAGGAGATCGAGGGCTTCGGCGAGTTGTTCCGCATGCTCAGCTACCGCAAGATCGGCACCAGCACGATGCAGTCCCGGGCGTTGGGAGGCGTGGCCGATGGCACCTACCTGTTCGCGCTGCCCGGCAGCACCGGCGCCTGCAAGGATGCCTGGGACGATATCCTGCTGTTCCAGCTCGATGCCCGGCATCGGCCCTGCAATCTGGTGGAGCTGATGCCGCGGCTGCGGGAACACCTCAAGGCGGCGTGATAGGCGTTCAGCGTATCTGCGCGCAGGGAAGGCCGGCGACCACGGTCCCGGCAGCTCTGATTTGGCCATCGCCAAGGCTTATCGGCCCACTAAGTCTTGGGCTGACATGCAGAAGCTTGCACTGGTCAAGCCTCACTGTGGCGATCCGGTAATTGCTGCCGCTCGAGGTGACCAATACCAATGTATTCAGATCAATTCCCACCAAAGGGCGTTCTATGAGGTCGGGAAGTTCCACGATGCAGGTCGATCCGCTTTGTCGACGTTCGATGGCAAGAGGGCCTTCCCAGACGGTTGGCGCGGTGGCTGAATCCGGCCCTTCAATATGCACTGTATAATCGCCCAGCAGGATGGTTGAGCGCGGCGCATCGAAGATGAACTGCGTCGCCCTGCACGCCGTCGCCGAGGCAGGCCCTGCCAAATGGCCGGCACAACCGGCGATCAGCAGCAGGGTGGCAAGTGCCATCCGATTTTTTTTCAAGGCTTTCATAGCCAAGACGATATTCTTCTTTGCAGATCAGCCAGGTCCCAGTTGATAACTCGACTTGGATTAGCACCTGCCAGCACGGTCTGGCCGATCGTAGAATAGTAATATTCCACCAGGTCACGGTCAGTGCTATTCCAGCTGAAATTGATCGTGGTTTTCTTTTTCCCAACTCCGCCCAATTTGCCCCAATATGCGGTCGGATATTTTTCTCGGTTGAGTGGTCCATCGACCACCACAACGACATGGCCGTTCGGCGTGGCCTCCAGTCCGCCTATCACCAAATTGCCGGCCGCCGCCTTGCTGGCGGCATCTGCGCCATTGGTGGCCTTGGACCAGTTGGAACGTATGTGCTTGATAATTGCATTGGCCTGCCCGGTCAAAGACAGGCCGAGATCACTGGCGACCACCTTCACGAAACCGCTGCAATCGCCACTCTTGGCGTCCCAGTTTTTTTCGCATACGGCAGTGATTGTCTGTGCCTTGGTTTGTTTGGCCTCGCCCATCGGAATATCCTCCAATCCATAGGATCGATATCCAGCCACGGCATGGTAGCCGCTTCGACCGAAGTTTCCGTATCAGTTATAATCATTCGGTCCACGGAAGCCGGCAAGCTTTCCCTTGCCTTCGCAGCTGCGAAGGCGCATGTAGCGCTCACCGGCGGTTGCATGCCCCGGTGGTGCCCGGTCGCGTGAGCGGCCAACCCGTCCCGTTTCAGCCCGCGCGCGGCCCCCAGGGGTTGCCTTTGCTGGGCGAAGCAGGACCCGGTCGAACTGCCGGCGCACAGGAAGACCTCTTCCGGATCGACCCAGCCACGCGGGGTCTCCACCTGAAACCCGCGGCGACCCCAGACCGGGTCCGCGTCAGGCGCCGCGCGAC
>JAQGIA010000618.1 GCA_028291445.1 Belnapia sp. | reverse complement strand
TGGCGGAAGGCCAGGGTCAGCGGCGGCTCCTGCCGGCCGGGGATATCGAGCACCAGCCGCGCCGCCTGGCCGGTCTGCACGTTGACCGGCACCTGGGCGACCAGCCGTAGCGGCTCGCCCTTGGCCTGGCGGCCGACCGCCAGCACCGAGACCGGCTGCTGGCGCTGGTCGGCGGTGGTCTGGGCCATTTCGCAGCCGCGCACCGGCGGGGTGGTGGGGCGGGTCTCGCAGCGGACGACCCAATCGCTGAAGACCGCCGTGGTGCGGTCCGGGCTTTCGCTGACGGTAGGCGGCGGCAATGCGTTGGCTGGAGGGGGGGCCGGTGGGAGAGCCGGTGGGAGGGCCGAAGACGCGGGTGGCGGCGTGGCCGCCGGGCGGGCCGGCTGGGCCGCGGCGGGCCAGGCCAGGGCCACCGTCAGGAGCAGCGGGACCACGGCACCCGGGACCAGACTTTGGGCCAGGATGGTCACCGGACCTCGGATATGGATGGACATTTTGCCCCCGGAACGCCTGCTGATCGGTTGCGCTGTAGCCCGGCGCCAGGGTGCCGCACAATCCCTGGATGCAATGGCTCCGCCGCTAGAAGGCGGTGTCCTGCCCGGGCGTGGCGCGGCGGACGGTGCCGCCCCATTCCTGCATGATGTCGCTGCCGGCGACCGTCTCCGGCGCCCGGCCGGGGTCATGCACCAGCACGTCGGGCCGCAGCAGGCGGATCAGGTCCACCGCGGTCTCGGCGCCGTAGCGGATGACGAGGTCCACCGCCGCAACCTCGGCCAGTACCTCGGCGGCGGGATCGCCATCGGCGACGCCGATCACCAGCCGGTCGCACCAGCCACGGGCCCGTTCCAGCACCTCCGGTTCCCCGATGGCGGTGCTGGCGGCGAGGAAGCCGACGCGATGGCCGGCGCGGCGCCAGCCCTCCACCCGCTCGGCGCCCTGCCCGCGGGAGGCGAGCTTGCGGGTGGCCAGCCGTCCGGGGGTCAGCACCTCGACGAATTCATCCTCGCGCACCACGCCGATGCCGGACTTGCCCATGGCGATGCCGGCGGCGAGCGCCCCCAGCCGGGCGACCACCGGCAGCGACAGGCCGACGGCCAGCCCGGCGGCGGCGACCGAGATCACCGCATCGCCGGCGCCGGCGGGGTCGATCATCTCGGCCACGTCGGCGGGCAGGTGGCGGGCGGTGGCGCCGGCGACATCATCGGCGCCGACCAGGGTGACCCCGGCCTCGCCGCGGATGACCAGCACGGCGCCGAAATTATGCGCGGCCCGCAGCGCATGGGCGGCGGCGGCGATCTCCGCATCGGTGCCGGTGGGCAGGCCGGTGGCGAGGGTCAGCTCGGCGCAATCGGGGATGATGAGGTCGGCCCCGGCGAAGCGGGCATGGTCGCCGCCGCGCGGGTCCACCACCACCTTGCGGCCGGCGACGCGGGCGGCGGCGATGAGCTTGGCCGGCGTATCCCCGGTGAGCACGCCCTTGCGATAGTCGGACAGCACCATGACGGTGGTGGCGGCGACCGCATCGGCGGCGATCCGCACCAGCCGGTCGGCCAGCCGGGGATGGATCGGGGAGGCCTGTTCATGGTCGGCCCGCAGCAGCTGCTGGCCGCTGGCGACGAAGCGGGTCTTGGTGGTGGTGGCGCGGCCGCCCTGGACCAGCAGCCAGGGCTCGACCCCCGGCTGGCCGCCGATGAGGCCGGTGAGGTCGCTGCCCGCCTGATCGTCGCCGACGATGGAGACGAAGGCGACCGCGGCGCCCAGCGCGGTGAGGTTGCGGACCACGTTGCCGGCGCCGCCGGGCAGCGCCACCTCGCGGTCGACCGTGAGGACCGGCACCGGGGCTTCCGGGCTGATGCGCTCGACCCGGCCATAGACGTAGCGGTCCAGCATGGCATCGCCCACCACCAGGACCGTGGCGCGCTTGAGCTGCCGCACCGCGTCCGGCAGATCGGCCGGGATCGAGCCGTGCTTGGACGGATGGGGATCGGGCGCGGAGCCGTGCATTGCACTGCGGTAGCCTATGCCAGGGTTCAGATGCAAGGCGCGTCACCGCGATTCTCGTGATACGGCAGAAACGTAACGCCAGCGGCCCGGAAACCCGGCGGGAAAGGCCGTAACTCATGGCCAGGGGCGCTGCGGCCAAGGGCGCTGCATCCATAGGTCAGGCGGTGAGGAAGCGCAGCCGCTGGCCCTCCAGCACCACGCAGGTCAGCGGGCCGCCGAAGCAGGCGCCGGTGTCGATCCCGATGCGGTGGGGCCGGATCGCCGGGACCTCGGTCGGGGTATGCCCATGCACCACCACCTGCGGCAGGTCGCCCTCGTAGGACAGGAAGGGCTCGCGGATCCAGACCAGGTCGAAGGGGTCCTGGCGATCGGGCGGGACGCCGGGGCGGACGCCGGCATGGACGAACAGGTAGTCGCCGGCCTCGAAGCTCAGCGGGCAATGCCGCAGCAGGTCGAGATGGAGCGGCGGCACGGCGGCGAGGGCGCCCGGGTCGTCCGGGTCGATGCCGTAGCTGGCGAGGGTCGCGGCGCCGCCGTTGTCGAGCCAGAAGGGCAGCGCGCCGGGATGCGGATGCGGCTCGCAGGCATCGAGCAGCATGACCTCGTGGTTGCCGAGCAGCAGGACCACCTCCGCGCCGGGCACCGGGGCGGGGCCGAGCAGGCGGTCCAGCACCGCGGCGCTGTCCGGGCCACGGTCCACGTAATCCCCCAGGTGGATCAGGATGGTGCGCTGGGCCGGCCGGGTGGCGGCATCCTCGGCGATCTGCGCATGCAGCGCCGCGAGCTGCCCGGCGCAGCCGTGGATGTCACCGATGGCATAAATCCGCCAGCCCTGCGGCAGGGAGCCTGGGGCCAACTGGCCCGGGTGGGACTTTACGCGGCTTGGCAGCATGAATTCCGCCGGGCGGGCGCCGTGGCGCCGCCATATCGTTGCGAGACGCATCCCGGGAGCGGGGTGCTAAGGGCTTCATTTACCATCCGGCGCGACTTTAGCGGATGATTTGCCGCACCGCACCGCGCCAGGACAGCGCATGATCGTGACCGCACCAAGGCGCCCGGCATTTCCGGGCCGCATGGACGCGTCGTCGCCCCCGCCGCCGCCCGCCCCGGCCTTGCTGCCGGTGGTGGTGCAGGCCTTGCCCGGCGCGGCCGGGCGTCTGGCCCTGCGGCTGCGGCCGGAGGGCAGGCTCGCCGCCTTCCCGGCCCGGCTCCGGCTGATCCGCGCCCTGCTGCAGGATGCCGCGGCGACCGGCGGTGGCGCGGTGTTCGAGACCACGGCCGGGGAGCTGCTGCTGCTCGGCGTCATGGCCGGGGCTGGCCGCCGCGCCGCCGCGTTGCTCGCCGGATTGGCGCCCGACGCGCCGCCGCCGGAGCTGTTCCTGCTCCCGCAGGACGCCGGGCCGCTGCTGACCTGGGCGGCGACGGCGCTGATCGCCGCGCCGGAGGTGCTGCCGCCCAGGCCCTCGGAGGGGCTGGCAGGGCTGGATGCCCGGCTGGAGGCGCTGCCGGTGGATCGCGTGCTGCGCCACCGGATCGTGCTGCGCCCCGGGGCTGCGGTGCCGGAACGCGGCCGGCGGCTGCGGCTGTCGCGGGTGGCGCTGGCGACGGCGCTGGGGCCGCTGGCGGCGGATGCCGATCTGCTGGCGTATGCGGCGGACCGGCTGACGCTGCGGCTGCTGCCGGCGCTGACCGCCTGGGCGCGGGACGTGCCGGGCTGGCGGCTGCTGCCGTTGCCGCGCCGCGGCCTGCCCTCGCCGAATGCGGTGCCCGGGCTGTTCGGCGTGCTGCC
>JAQGIA010000559.1 GCA_028291445.1 Belnapia sp. | reverse complement strand
AAATCTTCGAGCAGGTCGCCGAAGGCGGTGCCCTGGGCGCAGCCGCTGGTCAGCGTCTTCTTCTGCAGCTTCGCCTCGTAGTCGGTGCGCCGTTCGGTTCGCACCACCACCACCTGGAGGTCGTCGTCGTAGTCGATGCCGACCACCCGATCGTCCCGCCGCAGCATCCCCTGGTTCAGCAGGTAGCCCAGCGCCAGATCCTCCGGCCGGTCGAGGATCGTCATCATGGTGACGATCTCCTGCCCGTTCAGATAGAGCGTCAGCGGCCGCTCCACCGTCACGCTGCATTCGATCCGGGCGCCGGTATGGTCGAGCCCGGCGACCCGCCGGGTCAGGCGCGGGTCGCCGGGGTCGGGCTGGACGAGCAGCGGCATGGGTTCCATCGGCCGAAGGTGTGGGGCCGGGGCGCGTCGCGCAACCCATCCTCGGCCTCGCACGTTGCCCGACCGAGGAGGCCCCGATGCCCGTCTATGAATTTCCCGCCGATGCCGGCCTGCCCGCCGGCGGTGCCACGCCCGAGGCGATCGCCGCCCAGCTCGACCGCCGCGGCCTGCCGCATGCCGGCATCCGCATCACCTGCCAGGGCGAGACGGTCACGCTGGAGGGCCAGGTCGCGGACGGCGATGCGGCGGAGCTGCTGGTGCTTGCCATCGGCAACCTCCAGGGCGTCGCCCGCATCGAGGACCGGCTGATGCCGGCCCGCAGCCCCGGCTTGCTCGACGGCCTGGCCGGCTTCGCCAAGCTGCCGGCCGGCGCCGCCGGCACCGAGGCGGCGGAGACCGCCGTGCACCGGGCCCGGGTCGAGACCGGCAGCCACTTCGGCCCCGGCCGCAGCCTGCTGCATACGATGCAGCCGGGCGAGACCCTGGCCATGCTGGCCGCCCGCCATCTCGGCGGCGACGAGCGCCGGCTGCGCGAGGCCAATGTCGCCATCCTGGGGGATGCCGTACCCGGGCCGGGAATGGTGATCCGCATCCCGCCCGGCTGATCCTAACTCCTTCCGGCCGGGCTTACCCTTCCGGCCAGCCTCACCCTTCCGGCTTCAGGGCGCTTTCATGCCAGCGCCGCAGCAGCAGGTGCTGCACCAGGCTGAGCACCGCGAAGATCGCGATCCCCGCCGCCGAGATCAGTGCCAGCGCTGCGAACATGCGGGGGATCTTGAGCTGGTACCCCGCTTCGAGGATGCGGAAGGCGAGGCCCGAGCCGGTCCCGCCCGCGCCGGCCACGAATTCGGCCACCACGGCGCCGATCAGCGCCAGCCCGCCGGCGACCCGCAGCCCGGCCAGGAAGAAGGGCAGGGCACCCGGCAGCCGCAGCAGCCACAGGGTCTGCCAGCGGCTGGCACCATACAGCCGGAACAGCTCCACATGGTTGCGGTCGGCGCTGTTCAGCCCCAGCACGGTATTCGACAGCACCGGGAAGAAGGCGACGATCCAGGCGCAGATCAGCAGCGAGACGGTGACGTCATCCACCCAGATCAGGATCAGCGGGGCGATGGCGACGATCGGCGTCACCTGCAGCACCACCGCATAGGGGAAGAAGGCGCGCTCCACCCAGCGCGACTGGGCAAACAGCACCGCCAGCAGCCCGCCGAGCGAGACCGCCAGCGCCAGCGCCAGCAGGGCGATTCGCAGCGTCACCAGCAGCGAGCCCGCGAGCAGCGGCCAATCGGCCAGCAGCGCCTGCCAGATGGCGACCGGCCCGGGCAGCACATAGGCCGGCACCGCGTAATGCCGCACCAGCGCTTCCCAGCCGCCCAGCACGGCCAGGCCGACCAGCCCGGGGGCGACGGCATCCGCAACCTTCATCGGGCGCCCCTCATTGCGTCATGGCCCATTCCAGCGCCTCGGTGGCTTCCCGGCACAGCCCGGCGTATTCGGCCGAGGTGCGGAAGCCGGGCGGCCGCGGCGCGCCGTTCTCCCCGGGCGCGTCGACCGGCATCTCCGCCGCGATCCGCCCCGGCCGCGCCGCCATGACGATGATGCGGGAGGCGAGGTAGACGCTCTCGAAGACCGAATGGGTGACGAAGACCACGGTCATGCCGCTGCCGGCCGCCAGCCCCAGCAGGTCGTCGTTCAGCCGGTGCCGGGTCAGCTCGTCGAGCGCGGCGAAGGGCTCGTCCATCAGCAGCAGGCTCGGCCGCGTCACCAGGGCGCGGGCGAGGGAGACCCGCATCCGCATGCCGCCCGATAATTCACGCGGATAGGCCCGCTCGAAGCCGGCGAGGCCGACCGCGGCCAGGGCCTGGGCCGCCCGCGCCTCCTGCTCCTCCCGCTCGAAGCCGGCGAGGCGCAGCGGCAGGCGGACATTGGTGATGGCATCCGACCAGGGCAGCAGCGTCGGGTCCTGGAAGACGAAGCCGACCTGGCGGGCGGCGGCGCGGCGGATCACCCCCTCCGAGGGTTCCGCCAGCCCGGCGATCAGCCGCAGCAGCGTGGACTTGCCGCAGCCGGAGGGGCCGAGGATGGCGAGGAACTCGCCCTCCCCGATCCGCAGGTCGACCCCGGCGAGGGCCTGGGTGCCGCTGGCGAAACGCTTGCCGACGCCATCGAGGGCGACGAGGGTCGTGGGGGCCAGGGGAGGGGACGGAGCCGGGGGCGGAAAATGCATCGGTTAAAGAATGAAGGGTCGATGGGCTTCGGTGCAAGTGCGGCGCCCCGGCGGGGCGGCGGTGATTCTCCTTGCCCGCGCCGTTCACGCAGGATATAGGAATAAAATCAACTGACCTCCCGCCGTCGCCGCTGCTCGATCACCCGCATCGCCTCCCACAGCACCTCCCGCGTGATGCCCTCCGCCGCGAAGCGCTGCTCCACCCAATCCGGGGAGGGGGCGAGCACCGGCCGCAGCACCAGCGCCGCCTGCTCCATCCGCGCCTCCATCTGCCGCGCCGCGCCGATCCGCTGGCGGAAGGCCTTGGGGATGGTCACCTGCCACTGGGGAGAAATCCGGATGATCATGCGCGCTCCCTGCCGGACCCCGCCGGAAGGGCAGTAAAGGACTAAAATCCTAAATTTGTCAAGCCAAACCCAGTCCGGTCAAGCCGCTGGCGGATCGCGGCTAAACCGGATTGGGCCGGTTTGAGCCGAATTCAGGCCTTGCCGATCCCCTTGTTGACCAGCGACAGGTCGAAGGCCCGCTGCCAGGCCAGCCCCGCCGGCACCACCCCGACCTCCGCCGCCACCGCATGCAGCGCCGCCCAACGGGCCTCGGTCATCGCCCCGATCCCGAGCCGCGCCGCGTCGCCCGAGCGGACGATGCCCTGCTCGTTCATCATCCGCGTGCCGAAGGCGATCAGCGCATCGCCCATCTCGGGGTTCTGCGCCTGGATCAGCCGGTTCGCCGGTGCCGTGTCGAAGCCGCCGGCGCTGCCCTTCAGGTACTGGTCCCAGCCCAGCATGCTGGCATCGACGAAGCGCTGGATGACCTCGCGCTTCGCCGCCAGGGTCGCGGCCCCGATGTTGATGGTGGTCCCGTAGTCCTGGAAGCCGCTGTCATGCACCAGCAGCAGCACCGGCTCGACGCCCTGGGCGCGGATCGAGAAGGGCTCGCTGCCGAGGTAGCCCTGCTGCACCACCCGCTTATCCGCCAGGAAGGGCGCCAGGCTGAAGGTATAGGGTCGGACCTGCTCGTCGCTCAGCCCGAATTTCGACCGCACGAAGGGCCACCAGGTGACGCGCGCCTCGGCGCTGATCAGCAGCGGCCTGCCCTTCAGCGAGGCGTAATCGGTGACGCCGGTCCCCGGATGGCCGATCAGCACCACCGGATCCTTCTGGAAGACCGCGCCGATGCAGAGGAAGGGGATATTCTCCCGCACGAAGCCCAGCGCGCCGAGGCCATTGCCCATGGCCATGTCGACCCGGCCGCCGATCAGCAATTGCGCCGGGTTGATCTGCGGCCCACCGGGGCGGAGCTCCACCTCGAGCCCCGCCGCCCGGTACAGCCCGGCCGCCTGGGCCTGGTAGAAGCCGCCGTGCTCGGCCTGGGCGCGCCAGTTGGTGACGAAGCTGACCTTGTCGAGTCGCGGCTGCGCGCGCACCCGGCCGGCCGCCACCAGCAGCGGCCCGCTGGCCAGGCCCAGTGCCACCCGGCGCGAAATGATGAAGCGCTGGACGGTCATGCCAGTGGTGTCTCCCGGGCTGATATCGTCGCTAAGGTGGCACGAACGCCTCGCCGCGCAAGCGGCCTGGCGTCAGCGGCGCAGCCCGAGCGGCGCCAGCAGCATCAGCGCCGTGCCCCAGCCCCAGGCGCCGTTGTAGAGCAGCCCGCGCCAGGGGATCGCCCCGCTCCAGCCCGGCAGGCCCTTCAGCGCCGGCACCAGCGTCACCGCGACGATGGTCAGCGCCAGCGCACCGAAGACGAAGCCGAACAGCAGCGCCGGCGGCCGCAGCCGCACCAGGATCAGCGCCATCACCGCGCCCCAGACGCCGCCCCAGAAGGCCTGGGTGCCGACCAGCGGCACCCCGAAGGGCGGCACCGCCGTCATGTTGAAGGGCGGGTTGGTCCGGCCGAGCGCATTGACCACCGCCGGGATTTCGTTGCCGAAATGATTCAGCAGGAAGGCGGTGCCCTGGTGGAAGACCAGGACCGCGACGAAGCCGGCGACGAAGCCGAGCAGGATGGTTTTGAGCATGCCCGAGCCTAGTCCCGGCGGTGGTCGGCAGCCAGCATATCCAAGCGGCCAGCGCATCTAAAAGGGTTGGGCATCCAAAAGGCCGGTGCATTCAGAGGGGTCGGGTCACTTGCCCATCCGGGCGGTCCCGCGCACCCTGCGCGCCGCCAACATACCTGCCTTGGGAAGGAAACCCTGCCGTGAACGGAGCCGAAAGCCTGGTGCATACCCTGCTCGGGGGAGGCGTCGATGTCTGCTTCTCCAACCCCGGCACCAGCGAGATGCATTTCGTCGCCGCCCTCGATCGTATCCCCGGCATGCGCTGCATCCTCGGCCTGCAGGAGAACGTTGTCACCGGCGCCGCCGACGGCTACTGGCGGATGGCGGACAAGCCGGCCAGCACCCTGCTGCATTGCGGCCCCGGCCTCGCCAATGGCCTCGCCGGCCTGCACGACGCGCGCCGCGCCCGCTCCGGCATCGTCAATATCGTCGGCGACCAGGCGGTCTACCACCGGCCCTTCGACGCGCCGCTGACCGCCGATACCGAGGGCTGGGCGCGCGGCGTCTCCGCCTGGACCCGGACCTCGACCCGCGCGGCCGATGTCGGCGCCGATGCCGCCGGCGCCATCCAGGCGGCGCGGACCTCGCCCGGCCAGGTCGCCACCCTGATCCTGCCCTCCGACAGTTCCTGGGACGAGGGCGGCGTGGTCGGCGCACCCTTGCCGGTGCCCGCCGTGCCGCAGGCCGACCCGCATGCGGTGAAGCAGGTCGCCCGCATCCTGCGCGAGAGCCGCGGCAAGGGCGTGATGCTGCTGCTCGGCGGCCTCGCCCTGCGGGAAGGCGCCCAGCTCCAGGCCAACCGCATCGCCGCCGCCACCGGCTGCCGGCTGCTGGCCGAGGGCTCGAACGGCCGCACCCAGCGCGGCCAGGGCCGGCTGCCGCTCGACCGCGTGCCCTATGTGGTGGACCAGGCGCTGGCGGCGCTGGCCGATGTGCAGCA
>JAQGIA010000679.1 GCA_028291445.1 Belnapia sp. | reverse complement strand
GTCGGCGAGAAGCTGCGCGCCATGATGCCCTGGATCAAGAAGAACGCCCTGGTCGACAAGGCGAAGAACTAAGCCAGGCCAACCAGCCGGGGCGCCATCCGCAAGGGTGGCGCCCTTTCTGTTGCGCTGCCGCCAAGGCCCGGCCAGACTTCCGCGCATGAGCGACGTACCGCACCTGGTGGCAGGCGACACCGAACACCCCCGCGACTTCCTCGGCTATGGCCCCAACCCGCCCGACCCGCGCTGGCCCGGCGGCGCCCGCCTCGCGCTGTCCTTCGTGCTGAATTACGAGGAGGGCGGCGAGAATACCGTGCTCAACGGCGACCGCGGCTCCGAGGTCTATCTCCAGGAAGTCCCCGGCGGCACGCCCATCACCGGCGAACGCGCCATCACCGTGGAAACGCAATACGACTACGGCGCTCGCGCCGGCGTCTGGCGCATCCTCCGGTTGTTTGCCGAGCGCAACTTGCCGCTCACCATTTATGCCGTCGGCCGGGCGTTGGAATTGAACCCGACCGCCGCCCGCGCCTTCGCCGATGCCGGGCATGAGGTTGCCTCGCATGGCTGGCGCTGGATCGACTACCGCGCCGTGCCGGAACATGTTGAACGCGCCGAGATCGCCCGCTGCGTCGAGACCATCGCCCGTACCACCGGCACGCCGCCGGTCGGCTGGTACACCGGCCGCGTCTCGCTCCGCACCCGCCGCTTGGTCGCGGAACACGGCGGCTTCCTTTATGACAGCGACAGTTATGGCGACGACCTGCCCTATTACGTCCGCGCCGCCGGCAAGCCGTTGCTGGTGCTGCCTTATACGCTCGACAACAACGACATGAAATTCGCGGTGCCCCCGGGCTTCACCGCGAACGACGGCTTCACCCAGCACCTGACCGATGCCTTCGACTTCCTCCGCCGTGAAGGCAGGACGGCGCCGAAGATGATGTCGGTCGGGCTGCATTGCCGGCTCTCCGGACGCCCCGGCCGCGCCGCGGCGTTGGAGCGCTTCCTCGACCATGTCGTGCGGCACCAGGATACCTGGGTGGCCCGCCGTGCCGATATCGCCCGCCACTGGCTGGCGGAGCACCCGCCCCAGGACTGAGACCCCCCGACCGAGGAAAAATCCATGCCGACAACGCGCCGCACCATGCTCGGTCTCGCCCTCGCCGGCCTTGCCACGCCGGCCCTGGCCCAGCCGCGCGGGACTGTCCGGATCATCCTCGGCTTCCCCGCCGGCGGCAGTGCCGATACCACCGGCCGGCTGATGGCCGAGCGCCTGCGCGGCAGCTATGCCCAGACCATCATCGTCGAGAACCGCGTCGGCGCCGCCGGCCGGCTGGCGGTGGAGGCGGTGAAAGCCGCCGAGCCGGATGGCAATACCATTCTGCTGACCCCGGCCAGCATGCTGGTCATCTTTCCCCACCTCTACCGGCCGGCGACCCTGCGATACGATCCCTTCACCGATCTGCTGCCGGTGACGCCTGCCGGGGAATTCCCCTTCGCCATGGGCGTCGGCCCGATGGCGAACAGCGCCGCGAGCGTGGCGGATTTCCGCGCCTGGGGTCGCGACCGGGCGGAGATTCCCTATAGCAGTTCCGCCGCCGGCAGCATGCTGCACTTCCTTGGCGTGCAGGTGGCCAAGGCGACCAGCCTGTCGATGACGCATATCCCCTATCGGGGCAGCGCACCGGCCATCCAGGACCTCATCGGCGGCCGCATCGCGACCAGCTTCCATCCGCTGGTCGACCTCGCCCCGCATGCCGCCAATCCGGGTGGCCCGGTGCGCGTCGCCGGAATCTCCTCGGCCCAGCGCCTGCCGCGTTTTCCCGATGTGCCGACCTTCGCCGAGCAAGGCTTCCCGCAGCTTACCGGCAGCGAGTGGTTCGGCCTGTTCCTGCCTGCCCGCACCCCGGCCTCGACGGTCGAAGCGCTGAACCGCGCGGCGACCGAGGCTGCCGCCGCACCAGAATACCGCGACGCCATCGCCCGGCTGGAGCTACGACCCTATCCGCTTTCCACCGCCGATTTCGCTGCCCGGCTGCGCGCCGATTACGAGAAATGGGCGCCGATCATCGCCGAAAGCGGCTTCCGGCCCGAGGAAAGCTGAAGCCTGCGCAGCCGGGCAAGAGGTCCTTGGCATACCGCTGTGACGGCTTTCAGCCCATCGGTTGACGGCGCCCTGCCAGATATTCCGCTCCGGCCGGCCCGGCCCGTTCGGCATGCAGATGACCCAGCGGCACGTTGAACATGTCGCCCGGCCGGTGGGTGGTGGCGATGCCATCCTTCGTCAGGGTGAATTCGCCCCCCGTCACCAGCACCTTGGCGTCGAAACCATGGATATGCAGCGGGGTCTCCATCCCTGCCGCCAAGCTGCGAGGGATGGCCTCGGCGAAGCCCTCGGCCTTGAGAATGGCAGCGAAATCCCTGGCTTCCATGATGTGTCTCCCCAATCGGCGAATGCGCCATTCCCCATGAAGGCGGCTTCCCGCTTGCCATCCAGCACGTCGACGACGGCCTGTGCCGCTTGCCGGATCATCCGATCAGGCTTTCCGCGATACAGCCAGTAGTGTGCCGGCCGACGCCAAGATCGAGCAACGAATAATGCAGGTTGGTCGCACCCGGCGCCGCTCGTAGAGCACCACCATCCCGGGGAGCAGAATGTAGCGTGTCAAGGCGACCGGCTTTCCCCGGGCTTGGCTGGCGCAACGAAGCCGGCGTGGCGCCGGGTCAATCCGGTGATAAGCGGCTTGCCCGCTTCCTGCCGCCTCGCTAGGGTGCTGCCGACGATGATCCCGTGCGCAACCCTCAATGGCCTGACCAGCGGTATTTCCGCCGGCCGTCCTGCGCGCCTGTCCCTCGGCCTCCTTCTTCTTCGACTTACCCGCCCCTGGGCGTGACGCTCGGCTGAAGGCCGGCTTCGCTCAGGGGGTCCTGAGACGGGTATTGCGCGACTAGGTAAGGACATTCCCCATGGCCATCACCCATCCCAGCTTCGGCACGCTGGACGACAACCGCATCATCTTCTTCGACACCACGCTGCGCGACGGCGAGCAATCCCCCGGCTTCTCCATGAATCTGGAAGAGAAGCTGCGCATGGCGGAGGCCCTGGCCGAGCTGGGCGTCGACGTCATCGAGGCCGGCTTCGCCATCGCCTCCCCCGGCGATTTCGAGAGCGTACAGTCGATCGCCCGGAAATTCGCCAAGGACGGCCCGGTGGTGGCCAGCCTCGGCCGCGCCAATCCGGCCGATATCCTGCGCAGCGCCGAAGCGCTGAAGCCCGCCGCCCGCAAGCGCATTCATATCGTGCTGGCGACCTCCGAGCTGCATATGCGGGTCAAGCTGCGCATGAGCCCGGATGAGGTGCTGGACCTGACCACCTCCAGCGTGGCGCTCGGCCGCCAGCATTCGGATGATGTCGAATGGTCCGCCGAGGATGGCAGCCGCTCCGACCCGGATTTCCTCTGCCGCTGCGTCGAGGCCGCGATCAAGGCCGGCGCCACCACCATCAACATCCCCGATACCGTCGGCTATTCGATGCCGGAGGATATGGCCCGCATCTTCCGGGATCTGCGCAACCGCGTCCCGGGGATCGAGACCGTCATCCTCTCGGCGCATAACCACAACGACCTGGGCATGGCGGTGGCCAATACCATCGCCGCCATCCAGGCCGGGGTGCGGCAGATCGAGAGCACCATCAACGGGATCGGCGAGCGGGCCGGCAATGCCTCCCTTGAGGAGGTGGCGATGGCGCTGCGCACCCGCCGCGATGCGCTGCCCTTCACCAATTCCATCGTCCACCAGAAGCTGCTGAAGACCAGCAAGCTGCTGGCCACCATCACCGGCTTCGACGTGCAGCCGAACAAGGCCATCGTCGGCCGCAACGCCTTCGCGCATGAGAGCGGCATCCACCAGGATGGCGTGCTGAAGGATGCCTCGACCTACGAGATCATGACGCCCGAGAGCGTCGGCTGGACCACCAACAGCCTGGTGCTGGGCAAGCATTCCGGCCGGGCCGCCTTCCGCGACAAGCTGGCGACGCTCG
>JAQGIA010000516.1 GCA_028291445.1 Belnapia sp. | reverse complement strand
GTGAATTGGCTCAGCCCACCGCCTGCCACCCCGCTGCCCTGCCAGGTGAAGCTGCGGGCGCGCGAAGTGCCGCAGCCGGCCCTGGCGCATTGGGATCCGGCGGCGGGGGTGCTGCGGGTGGTGCCCGAGGTGCCGGCGGTCGCGGCGCCCGGCCAGGCCTGCGTGCTGTATGACGGCGACCGGGTGCTGGGCGGCGGCTTCATCCGCCGCGCCGCCTGAGGGATCATCCGGCGCGGTAGCAGGGGTTCCGCTGGGCGAAGCTGCGCAGCGCGGCCGGCAGCGGCGCCACCGCATCCCCCGCCGCCAGCCGTTCCCTGCCCTCGGCCGACCATTGCGCCGGACGGATCGACGGATCCGCAAAGGAACCGGCGACCCGCACCGGGATATCCAGGGCGAAGAAGCCGGTGCTCTCGCGCTGGCTGCCGATGACCAGGTCCAGCCGCCGCTGGCGCAGGTCGAAGCTGGCGGTGCCGGCGATGGTGCCCTCCGCCGAGCGTATCCGCAGCGGCGCCACGGTGCCGGCCCCGGCCCGCATCTCCAGCACGCCCAGCAGGCAGCTCACGGGGGTGGTGCCGCTGGCAGCGCGGAACAGCAGCCGCAGGTCGGTCGAGGCCAGCTCGATCACCTCCCGCGCGACGCGGCCCTGGCGCATGGCGACGACGGCGGAGATGCGGGCAGCGCGCACGGCCCGGTTGACCGTCTCGCCCACCGTCACCACCGCCACCCGGCCATCCAGCCGGCCGGTGAGCGGCAGGTCGCGCAGGCCGAAGGCGCGGCGCAGACGGTCCAGGTCGCCATCCTCCAGCACCAGATCGGCGGTGGCCCGGGCCCCCTCGCCGGCCGCGGTCAGTTCGGCGCCGCCACTGACCTTGGCGCCGGAGGTGCTAATCCCCAGCCCTTCCAAGGTGATCCGCCCCGGCGTCAGGGCGCCGGCGAAGCGGACGTCGGTGGCTTCGAGCCCGGCATAGACCAGCTCCCCGATGGTGACGCTGGCCCGCAGCAGGGGGTCCGGCGCGGCGCTGATCGCCAGCGGCAGGTCGGTGTGGCCCGCCTCGTCGCGCCGGCCGCGCGCCAGGGCCTTGTTCAGATCGACCCGGCTGAGGCCGATATCGACCACCACGTCATCCGGCTTGCCGCGGCTGCCCTCGGTGAGTTGCAGCAGCGGGGCGGTGAAATCCTCGCCGGCCAGGCTGCCCTTCGCCGCGGTCAGCCGCCATAGGTCGCCCCGGCGTTCGAGCTGGCCCTCCAGCAGGAGCGGCGCATCGAGGCTGGCCTCGGCGCCGGCCAGGGCCAGCAAGGTCCGGACCTCGGGCGCCCGCAGCGTCAGGTGGCCTGTGGCACCATCGACATCCAGCGGCTTGGTCATGTGGCCCTGGAAATGCAGCGTCGCATCCGCCCCGGCGGTCAGCCGCAGGTCGGTCGGATAGGGGCGTGCCGCATCGCGCAGCACGGCGATGGGGCCGAGCGTGGCATCGAGGGTGGCCGGCGTGCGGTTGTAGTCGCCGGTCGCGGTCAGCCGGACCGGGGCGTCCGGGGCAGTTGTGCGGATTTCGCTCTCGGCAATGCGAGTGGTGAGGATCTGCCCGCTGGTGGTGCGCAGGACTACTTCGCTTTGGCGAATGCGGCCTTGCAGCAGGGCCGGGAAGCCGGACCGATCCTCGGGGCCGGGTTCGGGACGTGTTTCACCGAAGCGCCAGTTGGGGCCGTGCTCCGCGGTGCGTTCGAGCAGCAGGCTCGCCTCGGCCAGTTCCAGCCCGCGGATCACCGGCGGGCCGCGCAACAGGGACCAGGCCTCGACCTCCGCCCGGGCCTTGCCGACATTCAGCATGGCGGGGCGGCTGCCGCCGGGCAGGTTGGCGATGCTGAGGCCGGAGACTTCGATCCGCAGCCAGCGGCCGGGCGTGACGTGCAGGCTGGCGATGCCGACCTGCCGGCCCAGCATGCCGCTTGCCAGCCGGGCGGCCAGGGGTCCCAGCTCGATCCGTCCGGCGAAGACCACCAGGACGATGCCGGCGATCACGATGGTCAGCAGGATGCGGCGCAGCACGCGAACCCAGCCCTCCGTGGTGCGGGCAGGCTTAGCATGATCCGGGGCCCCACAGCACGGTGGGATCGGGCCAGGCCGGCGCAGTGCTGGCCCGGTCCGTCATGCGATGCCAGACGGACCGGGCCGGCCGAGCAATCAGCCGAGGTAATCGGTGATGAGCGGTGGCGCCTCGGTGAAGCCGAAGGCCTGTATGCCGGTGCCGTAGAGCGCCGTGGGCGCACCATCCACCGCCGCACCGTGGTAGCTGGCGCTGTCGACATAGAGGTTGCGGTCGGTCGCATTGCTGCCGCCCCAACCGTCGTTGAGGAAATCGACCTCGACCCGATGCGGGCCGGCGGCCCAGTCACCTTTCAGGGTAAGCGTGTCCGACAGGCCAAGCTTGTGCGAGGCGCCGGTGCTGACGGCGAAGGTGCCGCCGATCTGCACGCCATCCACCGCGACCTTGTAGAGCGCGTTGCCCTGCCAGGAATCCTGGCTAATTTTCAGCACCAGCGCATCCGGCCCGCTGCCGGCCGTGAGGGTGCCCAGTGTGGGAGCTGGGGTCGGCGCGGTCGTCGGCGTGACGCTTGCCTCGGTGAAGCCGAAGGCCTGTATGCCGGTGCCGTAGAGTGCCTTGGCGGCGCCATCCACCGCCACACCGTGGTAGCTGGCGCTGTCGACATACACGTTGCGGTCAGCCGCGCCGCCGCCGCCCCAACCATCGTTGAGGAAATCAACCTCGACCCGATGGGGGCCGGCGGCCCAGTCGCCATTCAGCGTGAGGGTGTCCGACAGGCCAAGCTTGTGCGAGGCGCCGGCGCTGACGGCGAAGGTGCCGCCGATCTGCACGCCATCCACCGCGATCTTGTAGAGCGCATTGCCCTGCCAGGAATCCTGGCTGACCTTCAGCACCAATGCATCGGGGCCGCTGCCGGCCGTGAGGGTGCCCAGTGCAGGAGTTGGGGCCGGTGTCGGACCAGGAGTCGGCGCAGGCGTAGGAGGAGTAACCGGGCTGCCGATCAGCTCGCTTACCGTACCGGTTAGGGCCGTCGCCAGCCGCGAGCCGACCAGCAGGGCGTCGGCGGTCCCCATATGGGAGCTGTGGACATAGCCGTCGCCATCCATGGCCAGATCGGACAGGTCGGGACCGATGTCGGCATTGAAGGCGGGATCGGCCGCCAGCTGCGCCATGCCGGCCTTGATCGCGGCAGGCGACGTACCCTTGGTATAGTTATACGGGATGTAGGTGAAGACATAGGGCGTGGTGCCGGCTTCCTGGCCCAGCTCATCCCGCATGATGGCCGCATCGCCGGTGACTTCCCGGACCCAATGCTCGGTGGTGACGCCCAGCGTATTGCCGTCGTATTCGTTGTGCATCCAGATGGTGACGGTCGGGTTGTCCCGCACCGTATCCGGCTGTTTGTGGAGATAGCTCGCCATTCCGGCGGTTTGGCCATCGGTATCCCAGTTGAGGAATGCTGTGGCGGAATGGATCGTATGTTCCTTGCCGGCGCCGAAAGACGCCAGGATGTTGACGTCGACCTGCGGGCCGAATGATTTCTCAAGCTCGCTTTCCAGTAGCTTCGAGCCGCCCCGTTCGACGAAGGCTTGGGCATTGCTCTGGCCGCGGATCAGAAGATTGATGTCCAACAAACTGGTTCCCACTTAAAAGACGATCGATGCAGCACCGCCTCATGAGCGGATTTCTCTAAGGGGTAGGTTTCCTAGTTGTATACCGTTTATACGCTGAAATTGGTTAATGCGTGAAACTGTTTTGGTTTAGTTTCTGTTCTTATTTCAGAATTACGATGTTTATGCTGAGATGCAGCGCAATGGATTATGAATATCACTGGTGACGTGATGTGTTGTCGCCAGGCAACAATGAATTACAGGATACGAGATGGCTCATTGGGCCTGTTGCTGATGCGATGTCCCAAAGACCACGCAGGACGACTTCAGGCTAGACCAAGCCAACCACCCCGGGCTCATGGCTCATCCAACGATGCCCAATCCATCATCAATGGCCAAGCCGCGCCATATGCACGGCACGATCGACGGCCTCACTCTCTCACAGCACCATTGGAATGGTGCCTGGAGCCGGACTTGAACCGGCGACCCCGGCATTATGAGTGCCGTGCTCTAACCAGCTGAGCTACCCAGGCGCGGCGCGCGGTATGGGACGTTTTGCCGGATGGCGCAAGTCCCCAAGGACGGGCCGCCCACAGGGTCAGCCCCAGATAAGGGTGTCGCCGGTTCACCGGCGCGCGATGCCGAGGGCCGGCCTACCCGACAATCCCGCCATCGGACCGGCAATCCCTGGCCACTCCTGCCCCATGGGGCTATAGGCGCGGCCATGCTGGACCAAGTGTCGCGCCCGCCGGGCCGCCCCGGAACGCTCTATGTCTTCGATGCCGCCACGCCGCGGCGGCGGTCGGTGGCGCTGGCCGACATCGCCACCGGGCTGCGGCGCTGGCGGCTGTCGGTCGCGCTCGGCAACCTCGACATCCGCAACCGCTACCGCGGCTCGGTGCTCGGGCCCTTCTGGCTGACGCTCTCGACCGCGGTGATGATCGGCGGGCTCGGCCTGCTCTACTCCTCGCTGTTCA
>JAQGIA010000497.1 GCA_028291445.1 Belnapia sp. | reverse complement strand
ACCTCCGGATGGCCATGGCCGATGAACATCGGGCCGGAGCCGAGCAGGAAATCCACGTATTCATTGCCGGAGACATCCCAGACCCGGCCGCCACGGCCTTCGCGGATGATGATGTCCGAGGCGAAATTGCCGAAGCCTCCGGCCGGCAGCACGCGGCGCGCGGTCTGTACCAGGGCCTGTTCGGTATCGCTGCGGGCCATCACATCCATCGGAACCATCCTTTGCTGCGCTGCACCCAGCTTAGGCGCCCCCGGTCGCCGGGACCAGCCGGATACGCGCCTCCGCCGCCGCCTCGATGGCGGCACGGCTGAACAGCAGCGGCACATACGCGTCGCGTGCCCAAAGCGGGAAGAGGTCGCGGTAGTGCGGGCTGTCCGGATCGCCCGACTGGCCCGGACTGTTGATGGTGAAGCTGGCGTCCCAATCCCCCACATCGACCACCATCCGCCAGGAAACCCCGGAAACCACCCGGAAATCCGCCGCCCGCCAGCCGTTGCTGTTGATGGTCAGGCCGGAGCCGGCCTTGGCGGCCGGCCCGACATCCAGCCGCCCGGCCAGTTCCGGGGCGAAGCGCGACAGCGGATGCTCGAAATACCCCTGGTGCAGCCGGCCCCAGGCCCAGCCCGCCGGGTCCGGACCCAGCCGCGCCACGGCCTCCGCCCAGGCGGCGGCGAGGGTCTCGCCGAACAGCGCCGCACGCGCCTCGGGCGCCGCCGCCTCGACCAGCCCCAGGATGAGCTGGGTATCCGGCACGCCGACCATGGCGGCCAGGCCCTCCGGCGCCCAATGCCGCATGACGCCAGGCACTAAGTGCTTGCCGAACCAGATCTCGTACAGCGCCGCCGGGCCGCTCTCGGCCGCCAGCCGATGGTCCCAGCCGCGCAGCAGCGCCACGGCCGGCCCCTCCCCCACCAGCAGCGCGCAAAGCCGGCGCGCCGGCACGCAGGTGACATCCGTCTGCAAGGCCAGCGTCTCCGCCACCGACCAGCGGCGGTCGCCCGCCAGCGCTTCCGCCAGCCGGTCGTAGCGGGCGCCGTCGCTCCATTCGAAGCCGGTCTTCATGGCGCGATAGTCGTAGCCGGGCGGGAGGTTCATCTGGTTGGCGGTGCCGAGCCAGCCGCAATCGGGGTTGGTCGCGCGCGGCAGGGCGGCGGAGCGCCGCAGCCCCGCCCATTCGTGCCGCCCGTCGCCGGGCACCGGCAGCAGCCCATCCCAGCTCGGCCGGATCGGCACCATCCCGGCGGCGGCCCAGCCGATGTTGCCGTCGACGTCCGCCACCACATGATTGGCCGAGGGCGCGCCCCAGCCCTCCAGCGCCGCGGCATACTCCGTCCAATCGCGTGCCCGCATCGCATGGAGGCTGGCCATATAGGCCGCGGTGCCCGGCTGCTGCCGGACGCTGCGCAGCGCATAGGCGCGGTGCGTCGGCGCATCCACATGCAGCACCGGCCCATGCCGGGTGAAGAACAGCACCGTCTCGCGCGCGGCTTCCCCCTTCACCGGGATGGCCTCGACCACCCGCTGCATCCGCTCCCAGCCCTCGCCGTAGCGGTACAGCTCCGGGTCCTCGGGATGCAGCTCGTAGATATAGAGGTCTTCCTGGTCGGTCGGATGGATCGTCAGCGAGAAGGCGATCCGGTCGTTGTGCCCAAGGCTGACCCCCGGCACCGCCGCCTCCCCGGCGCCGATCACGTCGAGACCCGGCGCGGTCAGATGCGCGATGTAGCGCAGCGAGGGCTGCGCATGCACCCGGTGCGGGTCGCTGGCGAGGATCGCCCGGCCGGTGGTGGTGCGGGACGGCGCCAACGCCCAGTTGTTGCTGCCGGCACTGTCGGCGGCGATGGGATCGGTCAGCTCGCCGGTGCCGATCGCATTCGGCTCGGTCGCCAGCAGGTAGCAGCGCAGCACCGCGGGCGGGATCGGCAGCGCCTCCCAGCCCGCCGGCAAGGTGGCTTCCCAATCGGGTTGCAGCAGCTTGTGGAAGCGGTCGGCGGCGATGCCGAAGCGTGCGGCGATGTTGTGCCGGGCGATCTCGCCATCGAGGTTGCGCACCCGCGCATGCGCCCGGCAGCGTACCACATCCTCGGCCGCCCAAGGCGCCGGGCGGGTGCCGAGCAGGCGGAATTCCAGCGGCAGCCGGGCCGGCTCGCGCTCGACCAGGGCGATGTAGGCGTTGATCCCGGCGGCGAAGGCGGTGGTCCAGGCTGCGGCGTCGGGTCCGTACTCCGCCCATTCCGCCGCCATGTCGCCGCGATAGAGCAGCAGCCGCGCCGCCCGGTCGCGCTCGACATAGGCGGGGCCGAGGTCGCCGGCCAGCAGCCCCAGCCCGCGCTTGCGCCAGACGTCGAGCTGCCACAGCCGGTCGCGCGCGGCATTGAAGCCCTGGGCGAGGAAGACATCCGTCGTGCTGCCGGCGCTGATATGCGGGATGCCCCAGCGGTCGATCAGGATTTCCGCCGCATCGGCCAGGCCGGGGACGGCGATGGTCTCGGTCGGGATGTTCATCGGCGGGCCTTGTGCGGGTCGTCGTGCGGCAGGATGGGCTGGATGTAGTCGCGCCCCTTCCATTCCGGCGCCCGGGCGCTGCCATCCGCCGCGGGCAGATAGGCGGAGGGCGCGCCGCCGGCGAGGTCCGGGATGTAGCGCGGGCAATTCGGGAAGATATCCGTCACCGCTACCCGCACCAGCCGTCGCGCGCCCGGGATGGCGGCCAGCCGCGCCGCATCCTCCACCAGCGCCGCCTGGCCGCGTAGCCGAAGCCGCAGCGAGTGCCCGTCGAAGTTCACGAAGAGCATGCCGATCGCCGGGCTGCGCAGGATGTTGCCGAGGCTGAGATACATCGAATTCCCGTCGTAGTCGGGGAATTCCAATTCGGCCGGGCCGGTCACCCGGATGAAGCCGGGCGGGCCGCCCTTGAAGCTGCAATCGACCGCGCCCTCGGCCGCCGTCGCCAGGAAGAAGAAGGCGGCCGCCTCGATCAGCGCCACATGCTCGGGCAGGAAGGCATCGGCGCGGCGCCGGGCCTCGAGCGTATCCGCCACGCGGCGGCCGTCGAAGCGGTCCTGCAATTCGCGGTTGCCGGCATGGAACAGGCGCGACATGGGCAGTCCCCCGAGGTTGCCGCCAGTCTAGCCGCCCGGCAGCCGCCTTCCAACTGGCCCTTGTCACGCGATGCGGGCGGCCCCTACCATCGGGCATGCCGCGTTACTCCGCTTTCCGCATCTTCGCCGAGGGCTTGCGGGGCAACCGCGGCTGGACTCCCACCTGGCGCAAGGCCGCCCCCAAGCCCGCCTATGACGTCATCGTCGTCGGCGGCGGCGGGCATGGGCTGGCGACCGCTTTCTACCTTGCCGAGGTGCATGGCATCCGCAACGTGGCGGTGCTGGAGCGTGGGCTGATCGGCCAGGGCAATACCGGCCGCAACACCACCATCGTGCGCTCCAACTACCTGCTGCCGGAGAACAACCGCTTCTACGAGAAGTCGCTCCAGCTATGGGAAGGGCTGGAGCAGTCGCTCGGCTACAACGTCATGATGAGCCAGCGCGGCGTGGTGAACTTGTTCCACAACGACGCGCAGCGGAACGCCGCCATGCGCCGCGGCAATTCCATGCGGCTCGGCGGCATCGACGCCGAATTGCTCGACCGCGACGGCGTCCGCGCGATGTGCCCGCTGATCGACCTCGACAACGGCCGCTATCCCGTCATGGGCGGGCTGGTGCAGCGCCGCGGCGGCACCGCGCGGCATGATGCGGTGGCCTGGGGCTTCGCCCATGCGGCGGATGCGCGCGGCGTCGACATCATCGAGCATTGCGAAGTCACCGGCATGCTCATCGAGGATGGCGCCATCCAGGGCGTGCAGACCACGCGCGGCGAGATCCGCGCGCCGAAAATCGGGCTGGCTGTCGCCGGCCATACCACCACCCTCACCGACATGGCCGGCATCCAGGTGCCGATCGAGACCCACCTGCTGCAGGCCTTCGTCAGCGAATCGCTGAAGCCGATGATCGATTGCGTCGTCACCTTCGGCGCCGGGCATTTCTACATCAGCCAGTCGGACAAGGGCGGGCTGGTCTTCGGCGGCGGGCTCGATGGCTACAACAGCTACGGCTCGCGCGGCACATTGCGGGAGGCGGAGCACGTCTTCGCCGCCGGCGTCAGCATGATCCCGGCACTCGGCCGGCTGCGCGCGCTGCGTTCCTGGGCCGGGGTGATGGACATGACGCCGGATGGCTCGCCCTATATCTGCAAGACGCCGATCCATGGCCTGTATATGACCGCCGGCTGGTGCTACGGCGGCTTCAAGGCGACGCCGGGCAGCGGCTGGTGCCACGCCTGGACCATCGCGCATGACGAACCGCATCCGCTGAACGCCGCCTTCACGCTCGACCGGTTGCGCCAGGGCCGGGCGCTGGATGAACGGGGCAATGGCCCCTACCCCTGGATGCAATAACCCATGCGCATCCCCTGCCCCCATTGCGGCCCGCGCGACGAAATCGAGTTCAGCTTCCGCGGCGATGCCAGCGCCTGCCGCCCGACGCCCGGGGCCGGACCCGATGCCTTCTACGACTACGTCTATACCCGCACGAACCCCAGGGGCTGGACGCTGGAATGGTGGCAGCACGCCAGCGGCTGCCGCGCCTGGCTGCAGGTGCGGCGGCACACCGTGACGCATGAGATCGGTGCCGTGACGCCGGCCGGACCCGGGGCATGAACCAGCCGCATCGCCTCGCCGCCAGCGGCCATATCGACCGTGGCAGCAGCCTGTCCTTCACCTTCGATGGCCGCCGCTATGCCGGCCATCCCGGCGATACGCTGGCCGCGGCGCTGCTCGCCAATGGCGTGCGGCTGGTCGGCCGCAGCTTCAAGTACCATCGCCCGCGCGGCATCGTCGCCGCCGGCGTCGAGGAACCGAACGCCCTCGTCGAATTGCGCGGCGGTGCCCGGCGTGAACCCAATACCCGCGCCACCGTCACCGAGTTGTTCAATGGCCTGGCGGCGGATAGCCAGAACCGTGCCGGTTCGCTTGCCTTCGACCGCATGGCGGTGGGCGGGCTGCTGGCGCCCTTCCTCGGCGCCGGCTTCTACTACAAGACCTTCATGTGGCCCGCCGCCTTCTGGGAACGGGTCTACGAGCCGCTGATCCGCCGCGCCGCCGGCCTCGGCCGCGCCAGCGGATTGGCCGACCCGGATCACTACGACAGCGCCCATGCCCATTGCGACGTGCTGGTGGT
>JAQGIA010000472.1 GCA_028291445.1 Belnapia sp. | reverse complement strand
ATCGAGAAGATGCCGGTCTCCGTCTCGCTCGGTCTCTGGTCCACGCTGATCATCTATCTGGTCTCCATTCCCTTGGGCATCCGCAAGGCGGTGCGGGACGGCAGCCGCTTCGACGTGGCGACCAGCGCCGTGGTGCTGGTGGGCTATGCCATCCCCGGCTTCCTCTTCGCCATCCTGCTGGTCGTGCTGTTTGCCGGGGGGACCTTCGTGCAGTGGTTCCCGCTGCGCGGGCTGCTCTCCCCGGGGATGGAGCACGCCCCCTTCCTCAGCCGCGCCGCCGATTACGCCTGGCACATGGTGCTGCCGACCATCGCCCTGGTCATCGGCGGCTTCGCCGGCCTGACCATGCTGACCAAGAACTCCTTCCTGGAGGAGATCAACAAGCAATACGTCACCACGGCGCGGGCCAAGGGCGCCGGGGAGCAGCGGGTGCTCTACGGCCACGTCTTCCGCAACGCCATGCTGCTGATCATCGCCGGCTTCCCGGCCGCCTTCATCGGCATCCTCTTCACCGGGGCTCTGCTGGTCGAGATCATCTTCTCGCTCGACGGCCTCGGCCTGCTCGGCTTCGAAGCGGCGATTCGGCGCGACTACCCGGTGATGTTCGGCACGCTCTACATCTTCACCCTGCTCGGGTTGGTGATGCAGATCATCGGCGACTTCGCCTATACGCTGGTCGACCCGCGGATCGACTTCGACTCCCGTGGATAAAGCACGTCAAGCCGGTCGGCATCACCCGACGGCTCGGACAATGCGGCAAGACAGAATGGCCGGGCAGGCTGGAGTGCGCCGCGGCGAACGGACACCATTCCAGCCTTCAAGGACCCAGCCCTTCAAGGACCCAGCCTTCAAAGGCAAAGGAAAAGTCCATGCTGCGACTGATCAGCGCCACTCCCAGCCCCTATGCCCGCAAGGTCCGCATCGCGCTGGCCGAAAAGGGCATCCCCTTCGAGCTCATCACCGAAGTCCCCTGGGACAGCACCACCGCCACGCCGCAATACAACCCGCTGGAAAAGCTGCCGGTGCTGATCTTCGAGGACGGGACCAGCGCCTATGAAAGCCGCTATATCCTGGAAGTCGTCGAAGCCAGGTGGCCCACGCCGCCGCTGCTGCCGCCCGGCGTGGACGGCATCCTCGCCGCCCGCAAGGTCGAGGTGATCGCCGATGGCATCTGCGATGCCTGCGTCCTGCTGTTCTGGGAACGCCACCGCGCGCCGGAGATGCAGAGTGCTGAATGGATCGCCCGGCAGCGCCGCAAGGTGGATGGCGGGCTGCAGGCCCTCGCCGACCTCGCCGGCGACCGCGAATGGATGGTCGGCGACCGCTTCGGCCTGGCCGATATCGCCACCGGCACCGTGCTCCGCTACCTCGACGTGCGCTTTCCGAAACACCCCTGGCGCCAGCAACACCCCAATCTGGTGGCACTCGGCGCCCGGCTGGAGGCGCGTCCCTCCTTCGCCACGACGGTGCCGGTGCCCCAGGCCATCAGCGACAAGGTGGTGTGATGCCGCGGCTGTTCAGCGACTACCGGCTCAAGGACGTCACGCTCCGCAACCGCACCGCGACCTCGCCGATAGCGCAGTATTCCTGCGGCGAGGATGGGGTGGCGACGGATTGGTACATGGTCCGTCTCGGCGCTTCCTTCCTCTCGCCGGTAAACCCCTTCCTGCCGCTTCCGCCCGCCTGATAGACTGCCGGCGATGACAGGCGCCTGACCCCCCTTATGACCCCGATGACCCAACGCCGGCTGGCGAATTTCCGCGCCAACCGTCGCGGCTGGTGGTCCCTCTGGATCTTCACCGCCCTCTTCCTCGTCACCCTCTTCGCCGAATTCATCGCCAACGACCGGCCCCTGGTGGCGCGGGTCGATGGCCGCTGGTTCGTCCCGGTCCTGACCGATTACGCCGAGAGCGACATCCTCGCGGATGGCCTGCCCACCGAGGCCGATTGGCACGATCCCGAATTGGTGCGGGAGATTGCCGCGCGCGGCTGGATGCTCTGGCCCGCCATCCCCTATGCCTATGCGACGGTGGTGCGCGACCTCGGCCGCCCCGCCCCCTCGCCGCCCTCGGCGAAGAACTGGCTCGGCACCGACGACCAGGCGCGGGACGTCATGGCCCGGGTGATCTACGGCTTCCGCGTCTCGGTGCTGTTCGGCTTCACCCTCACCATCGTCGCCTCGGCGCTGGGCATCGCCGCCGGTGCGGTGCAGGGCTTCTATGGCGGGCTCACGGACCTGCTGTTCCAGCGCTTCATCGAAATCTGGTCCGGCATGCCGCAATTGTTCCTGCTGATCATCCTGGCCAGCGTGATCGAGCCGGGCTTCTGGACCCTGCTGATCTTCCTGCTGATCTTCTCCTGGATGGGCCTGACCGGCGTGGTCCGCGCCGAATTCCTGCGCGGCCGCAACCTCGACTATGTCCGCGCCGCCCGGGCGCTGGGTGTCTCCGACAGCCGGCTCATGATCCGCCACATCCTGCCCAATGCGATGGTGGCGACGCTGACCTTCCTGCCCTTCATCCTCTCGGGCAGCGTCACGGTGCTGGCCTCGCTCGATTTCCTCGGCTTCGGCCTGCCGCCCGGCTCGCCCTCGCTCGGCGAGCTGCTGTCCCAGGGCAAGAACAACCTGCAGGCCCCCTGGCTCGCCTTCACCGGCTTCATCGTCCTCGGCGGCGTCCTCACCCTGCTGATCTTCGTCGGCGAGGCGGTGCGGGACGCCTTCGTTCCGCGGAAGCTGCCGGGGGGCGGGCGATGAAGAAAGCAAGCAAGGCCGGGGAGGAAGTATCCTCCCCGGGCCCCTCCTCTATTTCTGGGGGTTGGCATTTCCCGCGCGGAGAGTGCCAGCCTCAGGAACAGGATGAAAAACTCTGCTTCTTCGATTTCTCTAAAGAATAAAAATAGAGGAGGAG
>JAQGIA010000464.1 GCA_028291445.1 Belnapia sp. | reverse complement strand
GGGGCGCGCTGGTCATCCTCATCAAGGGGCTGACGCCGATCCCCTACAAGATCGTCACCATCGCCTCCGGCGCGGCCCATTTCAACTTCGCGGTCTTCCTCGCCGCCAGCATCGCCACGCGGGGGGCGCGGTTCTTCCTGCTGGCCTTCCTGCTGCGCCGCTACGGTCCGCCGATCCGCGACTTCATCGAACGCCGGCTGACCCTGGTGACGACGCTCGCCGCGCTGGCCATCGTGCTGGGCTTCGTCGCGCTGAAATTCCTCTGACGGCTCACTCCCGCCAAGGGTGGCGGGACCACAGCGTCTCGTAATGCGCCTTCATGGCGACCAGTTCGCCGCGGTACTCGTCCGGCCCGAGGATGCGCAGCGGCAGGGCGAGCTGGGTCGCCACCGCCTGCCATTCGGGGTCCGCCACCGCCTTCCGCGCGGCATCGACGATGCGGTCCAGCACCGGCCGCGGCAGCCCGGCCGGTGCGGCCAAGCCGCGCATGGAACCCTCGATCACGTCGAAGCCCTGTTCGCGGAAGGTCGGCACATCCGCCATCACCGACCAGCGCGTCGTGCCCATCTGGCCGATCGGGCGGAACAGGCCCTGGCGGAAGTCGCCGATCGCCTCGCCGATATTGGTCACCGCCAGGTCGATCTGCTTCGACAGCGTGGCGGTGCGAACCGGGGCGCCGCCGGCGAAGGGGATATGCAGGAATTTGGTACCGGTGACGCGTTCCAGCGCCAGCACCGCCAGATGGTCGTCCGAGCCGATGCCCGAGGTGCCGTAGCTCACCTGGCCGGGCCGCCGCTTCGCCTCCGCCACCAGGCCGGCCACGTCGCGGATCGGGCTGTCGGGCAGCACCCAGATGGCGCCGGGGTCGTCGACGATGTTCAGCACCGGGGTGAAGTCGTCCAGCCGGAAGCGGGTGGCCGGGCGCTCGATCGGGATGGTGACGATGGTCGGGGTATTGATGAAGCCGATGGTATAGCCGTCCGGCTTGGCCCGGGCGAGTTCGGTGAAGCCGATCTCGCCCGAGGCGCCGGGGCGGTTGGTGACGACCACCGGCTGGCCCAGGTACTTCTCCATGATCCGCGCCAGCGGCCGCGCCGCGACATCGGTGCCGCCGCCGGCAGGGAAGGCCAGCACCATGCTCAGCGGCCGGTCGGGGAAGCCCGATTGGGCCATGGCCCGCGAGACGGCGAAGGGGGCGGCGAGCGGAATCCCGGCCACTCCTGTGCCAGCCAATCCGGCGAGCAGGGTGCGTCTTTGCATGCTGGTCCTCCCGTGATCCGCGTCTCGGCGCGTTGCCGGGGATCGGACCATGCCGCCGATGCCGTTGCAACTGCGGTGCGGCGGCCCGGAATGGGAGTGGGGATGACGCTCAGGCCGCCGTGGGCGGACGGGCGACGAAAGCGGTCTTCTCGCCCGGACGGAAGCCGGCGGCCGCGTAGAAGCGCCAGGTCGCTTCCTGGGTCGAGCCGGTCATCAGGCTGACCTTGTAGCAGCCCGCGGCCCAGGCGGCGGCAAGCGCCGCGCGCAGCACCGCCTGGCCATGGCCGCGGCGGCGATGCGCCGCATGGGTCACCACATTCTCGATCAGCGCATAGGGCCGGGCGTCATGCATCAGGTTCGGGGTGACGATGAGGGTACAGGTCGCCACCGCCTCCCCCGCCGCCTCCGCCAGGAAGACGGTGATGCCCGGGGTGGCGAGCAGCGCCCGCCAGGCGATGGCGGCGGCTTCGTCCGGTGCTGGCGCCTCGGTGGTCAGGTGGCGGTAGAGTGCGCGCAGATGCGGCAGGTCCGGCAGTCCGGCCGGGCGAATCCGGGCATTCATGCGATCCCTCCCCTTGGCGGGCAGGCCGCCGCCGCGCCATCCTCGTCACGGTAGCGGACCGGAGGACATGGCGATGCGGCGTATCCTGGCAGGCTGGACGCGAAACATCATCCCACGGTTGGTGATCCCCGCCGCGCTGGGGGCCTCCCTGGCCGTCGGGCTCGCTGGCCCGGCCCGGGCCGGGGCGACGCTCGATGCGGTGAAGCGCAACGGGGAAGTGCGCTGCGCCGTCTCGACCGGCCTCGCCGGCATGTCCCAGCCGGATGCGCAGGGGGTGTGGCGCGGGTTCGACGTGGATATCTGCCGCGCCGTCGCCGCCGCGGTCTTCGGCGATGCCGGCAAGGCGCGGTTGGTGCCGACCACCACCGCCACCCGCTTCACCGCGCTGCAATCCGGCGAGGTCGACATGCTGTCCCGCACCACGGCGCTGACCATCGCGCGGGACAGCCAGCTCGGCCTGACCATCACCGTGCCGCATTTCTTCACCGGCCAGGGCGTGCTGGTGCACAAGCGGCTGAACATCACCACCGCGGCGCAGCTGGATGGCGCCACCTTCTGCGCGACGCTGGCCAGCGAGATCGAGCGCAACCTGGCCGACTGGGCGCGGCAGAAGAACATCCGCATCACCACCATTCCCTTCGACACGCCCCCCAGCATCCAGGCCGCCTTCCAGGCCGGGCGATGCGACGCCATCAGCAACGACATGATCAACCTCTCGGGCAACCGCGCCGCGGCGCCGAACCCGGCCGATCTCGTGCTGCTGCCCGAGCTGGTCTTCAAGGAACCGCATGGCGTGCTGGTCAGGAACGGCGATGCCGAATGGGCGGCGCTGACCCGCTGGGCGGTCTTCGCGCTGATCCAGGCGGAGGAAATGGGGCTGACCCAGGCGAATGTCGCCGAAATCCGCGCGACCACCCAGGACCCCAAGATCCGCCGCTTCCTCGGGCTGACCGAGAACGTCGGCACCGGCTGGGGCCTGCCGCCGGGCTGGGCCTTCGAAGTGGTGCGACAGGTGGGCAATTACGGTGAGGTCTTCGAGCGCGGCCCGGGCAAGGTGCTGGGCATGGAACGCGGGCTGAACCGGCCGTGGACCGATGGCGGGATGCTGATGTCCTGGCTTTGGCAATAGACCCGGGCAAAACAGGAGGGTTCGGCAAAGGAGGGATGGGCCGGGCCGGATCCGTGGCGATCCGGGCGGATTGGCGGCAGTGGCGGCTGGCGCTCGGTGCCACCAACCTCGGCACGAACGCATCGCCCGGGCCTGCCAGGGCACCTGCTACTACGCGCCGGGACGGACCGCCGATGCCTCGCTGGCCCATCGCTGGTGGGGCGAATTCGTGACAGGCACGACATTTCCAATCCTAGATTGATTAATTAATATCAATAATACCGCAATCAGTTACTGGGACAGATAATCCATCACGCGTTCGCGAATGCCGCGCAGCCGGTGTTGGCACGACCGCCCAACCACCCGCAGAAGCGCCCGGCGGCGGGCTTTCACGCACCGCAGCGAAGATCGCAGGAGGCTTCATGGCGTTACCCAGGCTGTTCATCTCGACCGACATGCAGATGATAAC
>JAQGIA010000384.1 GCA_028291445.1 Belnapia sp. | reverse complement strand
GACCAAGGCGGGCAAGACCCTGGCCGATGCGGCGCGCGAGGCCGGCCTGGGCTCGCGCGAGGTGGGCGCCATCACCCGCAACCAGCAGCAGAACCCGACCGTGCCGGCCGAGCTGCTGGCCCCACTGTTCGAGCTGAAGCCGAACGAGCCGACCATGGCGCAGACCCGGGACGGCTATGCCGTCGCCCAGTTGCTGGAAGTCACCGCCGCCGACCCCGATGCCGACCCCGCCGCGCTGGCACGGGTGACGGGGGAGGTCAGCCAGGCCATGGCGCAGGATCTCGAAACCCAGTTCATGCTGGCGCTGCGGGCCCGGGCGGACGTCCGGATCAATGCCCGGCTGGTCGATGCCCTCTCGCAACCTTGAGCCAGTCAGCCTGAACCACTGCAAGGAACCACTCCGATGCCGCTTCCCGACTTCGCCGCCTTCAGCGCTGGTCTTGCCGCCGGGCAGGGCCAGGTGCTGTGGCGGGAGCGGGTGGCGGATCTGGACACCCCGGTCGGCGTCTTCCTCAAGCTGGCCGCCGGCAAGCCGCATAGCTTCCTGCTGGAAAGCGTCGAGGGCGGCGCCGCCCGTGGCCGCTACTCCGCCGTGGGGTTGGAGCCGGACCTGATCTGGCGCTGCCGCGACGGCCGCGCCGAGGTCAATCGCCATGCCCAGGCGGCGCCGCATGGCTTCGTCCCGGACGGCGAGGATGCCATGGCCAGCCTGCGCGCGGCGCTGGATGCCATGCGGATGACCCTGCCGGCCGGGCTGCCGCCCATCGCCGTCGGGCTCTTCGGCTACCTCGGCTACGACATGGTCCGGCTGATGGAGACGCTGCCGGCGTTGAAGCCGGATGTGCTGGGCGTGCCGGATGCGGTGCTGATGCGGCCCACCCTGATCGCCGTCTTCGACCATGTGCGGGATGCGCTGAGCCTGTTCACCACGGTCTGGCCGCAACCGGGCCTCGATCCGCAGGCGGCCTGGGACAGCGCCCAGGCGCGGCTGGACGAGGCCGAGGCGGCGCTCGACCGGCCGCTCCCCCGCCCGGCCGCGCCGGTCAGCCTGCCGAAGCCGCCCGAGCCGTCCAGCAATTTCACCCGGGAGTCGTTCCTCGCTGCGGTGGAGACGGCGAAGGAATACATCCGCGCCGGCGACTGCTTCCAGATCGTCCCCTCGCAGCGCTTCTCGGTACCCTTCGCCCTGCCGCCCTTCGCGCTGTACCGCGCGCTGCGGCGGATCAACCCGGCGCCCTTCCTGTTCTTCTTCGATTTCGGCAGCTTCGCCGCGGTCGGTGCCTCGCCCGAGATCCTGGTCCGGCTGCGCGACGGCGAGGTGACCATCCGGCCATTGGCCGGCACCCGCCGCCGTGGCGCCACGCCCGAGGAGGACAAGGCGCTGGAGGTGGAGCTGCTGGCCGACCCGAAGGAGCGGGCGGAGCACCTGATGCTGCTCGATCTCGGCCGCAACGACGTCGGCCGGGTCTCCGCCATCGGCAGCGTCAAGGTGACCTCGCAATTCCAGATCGAGCGCTATTCCCAGGTCATGCATATCGGCTCCGAGGTGCGCGGCACCTTGCGGCCGGGGCTCTCGGCCCTGGAAGCGCTCGCTGGCGGCTTCCCGGCCGGAACGCTGACCGGGGCGCCCAAGGTGCGGGCCATGGCCATCATCGAGGAATTGGAGCCCTCCCGCCGGGGCATCTATGCCGGCGGCTTCGGCTATTTCGGCGCCGATGGCGGCATGGACACCTGCATCGCGCTGCGCACCGCGCTGGTGAAGGATGGGGTGATGTATGTCCAGGCCGGCGCCGGGGTGGTGGCCGACAGCGACCCGGTGGCGGAATACGAAGAAACCCACCAGAAGGCCCGCGCCCTGTTCCGCGCGGCCGAGGAAGCCGTGCGCTTCGCCGCCGGGCGCCGCTGATGCTGGCAGGTACTCGGCTGGCCGGGTCGCCGCCGGATTGACGCGTCCTCCGGTGCTGCCCAAGCTGGCGGCACCAGAGGAACCGCCCCGCATGACGCCGCAAGCCGCGATCGAAAACGCCCTCGCCCAGCCCGAGACCGGCTGGGGCCTCGGCGTGCTGGGCGCCTTGGGCGAGTTCTGCCGCGACCCGGAGGAGGCCTGCGAGGCTGCCGATACGCCCGAGGGGTTCAGCCGCGTCACCCCGCGGGGCGGCATCGCCATCCGCTTCGACCATCCGGCGCTGCGGCTGATCGCCTGGGAGGAGCCCTCCCCGGCAATTGGCCTGTGGCGCCAGGGTGCCGGGCTATGCCTGCCGGAGACGCTGGCCGCCATCGGCGGCGCGGAATGCATCACCGAATTGGGCCCGGACAGCGCCGCGCTGCGGCCGGCCGACCGGGCTGCCATCCTGTTCGACATGGGAGTGGGATTCGCCCATTGCCGCGCCTGCGTCCGCACCGCTGACCCGGGCCTGTTGACGGCGCTGCGGGCGGGGGCCGGACGGCCGCTGTTTGCGCCCGACAGCCTGGCCGGCCATGCCATCCTGGCCACCTCGCCGCATCGGGTATTCCTGTCGCGACTGGCGCGGATCGAGGTCTATCAGCCGATCCCGCCGCCGGATGGCAAGTCGCCCATCGGGCCGCATACCCATTTGCTGCCGGGCTTGCTGCGGGCCCGGCGCGCCCATGTGGCGACCCGGCCGTTGCCGGCAGGATGGGTTTCCTGCCTCGACATCTATCCGGCCCACCCGCTGCGGGACCTGCAGGAAGCCCCGCGTTCCTTCGATGCTGGCCATCATGCCGCCTTCCAGGCCCTGCTGGCCGCCTTCGGCCTGCCGGAATTGCAGGCCGAGAAAACCCGGATCACAGCCGCGGTGCGGGCCGGCCTGGCCCCGGCCGATTTCGCCCCGGCCGCCGACCGGCACGGCCGTGCCACGGCCCGCATCACCTTGCGCCAATTGGGCTGGACCGACCCCGGGCTGGCCAATCTGCCCGCCTGGCAGTCCATGCTGGAACCGGCGGCCGGCTGACCAGGGCCATGGGGTGAAGCCCGGATGCTTGACCAATGGGCGCAGAAGACCGGTCAGGGAGGGAAACATTGCCTCCCCGAACCCCGCCCTTGTTTTCCGTGAGGCAGCCGGTTCCACGCGACCCACGACAACCGATTGACTCCGGACCTGCGGCATTGCCCGATGCCGGCAACCGGAGGAACGATCCATGACCCGCCCCTGCCCTGGCGCCCGTGCCGTGACCAGCCGCCCGCACTGGCAGCCGCCGGCCGGTACCACCGACTGCCACATGCATATCTTCGGCCCTTACGACCGCTACCCGCTCTCGCCCGGTCGCGGCTATACCCCTCCCGAGGCCCCGGTCGCCGCGTACCGGACGATGTGCGACGCCGTCGGCATCGCCCGCACCGTCATCGTCCAGCCCAGCATCTACGGCACCGACAATGCGGTGACCCTGGATGCGGTGGCCGCGCTTGGCCGTGATCGCGCCCGAGCCGTGGTGGTGGTGGACGACAGCTTCGACCTGCCCAGCCTGCGGGCCATGACCGACCAGGGCGTCTGCGGCTTGCGGTTCAACGCGGTCAGCGGCAACGGCACGCCACTGGACCAGCTTGAGGCTTTGGGCGAGAAACTCGCCGTACTCGGTTGGCATCTCCAGCTTTATGCCCATTCCGCCGAGATGGTCGCACTTGAGGCGGTGCTGGCGCGGCTCCCCTGCCCTCTGGTCATCGACCATATGGGCGGTGTGAAGACCGCCGAGGGAGGCCCTGATAATGCAGGATTTAAAGCCCTCATCCGGCTGCTGGAAGGCGGCGCCTGGGCCAAGCTCTGCGGCTACCGCTCCTCCTCGGCCGGACACCCTTATGCCGATGTCGCCGGCATGGCCCGGGCGATGATCGCCGCCGCGCCGGATCGTTGCGTCTGGGGCACCGACTGGCCGCATCCTTCGCTCGCCACGCCGGAGGAAGTGCCGGATGACGGCCATCTCATGGATCTGCTGGGCGAATGGGCGCCGGCCGCGGCGCAGCGCCAGGCGATCCTGGTGGACAACCCGGCGCGGCTTTATGGTTTCTGACGCCGAAGCGGCTTGCATGGCGGGGCCGCCAGGGGCTAGCTTCCTCCCATGGTCAGGACGAACATCCCCGCGGCGCGATTTTGGTATAGCTGGTACTCACCGGCGGCCTAGGATCAGCGCATTCATCGCAGACCCCCGAAGCCGCCACCTGCTGGCGGCTTTCGTGTTTCCCGACCATCACGAGATTCGCCCGCCCGGTGACGGCCCCCACACCCAGGAGGCCATCATGCAACGCAGCGATTTCGATTTCGACGTCATCAGCGGTCCCTCGACCCCGCCGCCCCGGCCCTCGGAGCAGCCTAACCCGGTGGCGCCCCGGCCCGCGTCGCTTGACCCGGCGACACCGCGGGATGAGATTCGCAAACCATGATCCTGCTGATCGACAACTACGACAGTTTTACCTTCAATCTCTATCACTTCCTTGGCGACCTTGGAGTGGAAGTTGAGGTTCGCCGGAACGACCGGATCACCAGCCAGGAAGCGCTGGCGATGCGGCCGGACGGGATCGTGCTCTCGCCCGGTCCCTGCACGCCGAACGAGGCCGGCATCTGCCTGCCGCTGATCGGCGCCGCTGCTTCGGCCGGGATGCCGCTGCTCGGCGTCTGTCTCGGGCATCAGGCCATCGGTCAGGCCTTCGGCGGCACCGTGATCCGCGCGCCGCAGCCGGTGCATGGCAAGGTCTGGGACGTGCATCATCGCGGCACGGATGTCTTCGCCGGCCTGCCCGACCCCTTCCGCGCCACCCGCTACCATTCGCTGGTGGTGCGGCGGTCCGACCTGCCGGAGGTGCTTGAGGCCACGGCCTGGACCGAGGATGGGCTGATCATGGGCCTCGCCCATCGGAGCCTGCCGATCTGGGGCGTGCAGTTCCACCCGGAAAGCATCGCCAGCCAGCACGGCCATGATCTGCTGCGGAATTTCCTGACCCTGGCAAAGGCCCGGGTACCGGCGTGAGCAGCCCGAACGGCAATAGCCTGAAGCCGATCCTCGCCCGTCTCGCCGCCGGCTGCTCCCTGGCCGAGGCCGAGGCCGAGGGTGCCTTCGACATCATCATGGCCGGCGAGGCCACCCCGGCGCAGATCGCCGGCCTGCTGATGGCGATGCGGGTACGCGGCGAGACCGTCCCCGAGCTTACCGGGGCGGTCCGTGCCCTGCGCTCCCGCATGCTCGGGCTTGCGGCGCCGGCTGGCGCCATCGACATCGTCGGCACCGGCGGCGATGCCTCCGGCAGCCTCAACATCTCGACCGCCACGGCCCTTGTGGTGGCCGGCTGCGGCGTGCCGGTCGCCAAGCACGGCAACCGGGCGCTGTCGTCCAAATCCGGGGCGGCGGATGCGCTGGCGGCGCTCGGCATCAATCTCGACGTGCCGCTCGACCGGCTTGAGGCGGTGCTCGCCCGCGCCGGCATGGTCTTCCTGATGGCGCCTCGGCACCATGCGGCGCTGCGCCATGCCGCCGGCCCGCGCGTGGAACTGGGCACCCGGACCATCTTCAACCTGCTCGGGCCGCTGGCCAATCCGGCGCGGGTGACACGCCAGCTCACCGGTGCCTATGCCGCCGCCTGGCTGCGGCCGATGGCCGAGACCCTGCTCCGGCTCGGCACCGAGGCAGCCTGGCTGGTGCATGGCCAGGGCCTCGACGAGATCGCCCTCTCCGGCGAAACCCAGGTGGTGGCACTGGAGGATGGCCGCCTGCGCGAGTTCACCATCGCCCCGGAGGATGCCGGGCTGGAGCGCGCCCCACCCGAGGCGATCCGTGGCGGCGAACCGGCCGAGAACGCCAAGGCCCTTCTCGCGTTGTTGTCGGGCTCGCCCGGCCCCTATCGCGATATCGTCCTGCTGAATGCCGCGGCCGCCCTCATCGTCGCCGGCCGTACCCGGGATCTGCGGGACGGCGCGCGGCAAGCGGCGCAGGCCATCGACAGCGGGGCGGCTTCTGCCGTACTGGGCCGCCTGAAGGATGCCACCGCCGCATGAACGCCCCCCAAATCATCATTCCCGAACACGCGGTCCCGGATACCCTGGCCCGGATCCTGGCCGATAAGTACGAGGAAGTCCGCGCCCGTTCCACGGCAACGCCGATGGGCGAGATCGAGCGCCAGGCGCGTGCCGCGGCCAAGCCCCGTGATTTCGTCGCCGCGCTCTGCGATGCGGTGGCCGATGGCCGCGTCGGGCTGGTCGCCGAGATCAAGCGTGCCTCCCCCTCCGGCGGACTGATCCGCGACCCCTTCGAGCCGGCCGTCCTGGCCCAGGATTACGCCCGTGGCGGCGCGACCTGCCTCTCGGTACTGACCGACGCGCCCTATTTCCGGGGCAGCACGGAGCATCTGAAGGCAGCCCGCGCCGCTTGCGACCTGCCGGTGCTGCGCAAGGAGTTCATGGTGCATCCCTGGCAGGTCTTCGAGGCCCGGGCCATGGGTGCCGATTGCATCCTGCTCATCATGGCGGCCCTGGCGGATCGCCAGGCGGAGGAGTTGGAGGATCTGGCCCGCAGCCTCGACATGGCGGTGCTGGCCGAAGTGCATGACCGGGCCGAGCTGGACCGTGCCCTGGGGCTGCAAACCCGGTTGATCGGGATAAACAACCGTAATCTCAGGACCTTGCAGACCGATCTTGCCACTTCGGAGGAGCTTTGCCCGCTCGTGCCGGCAGACCGCATTCCGGTCGCCGAAAGTGGCATCCGCACCCCGGACGACGTTCGCCGCATGGCGGCCGTCGGTGCCCGCTGCATCCTCGTCGGCGAAAGCATGATGCGCCAGGCGGATGTTGCCGCCGCCGCCGCCGAGTTGGTTCACGCCCTTTAGCATGGCCGACCCCCTCACCCATTTCGATGCCGCCGGCCGGGCCGCCATGGTCGACGTGGCCGGCAAGGCCGAGACCGAGCGCGTGGCGGTGGCGCGCGGCCGGGTGGTGATGGCGCCGGCGACCCTGGCGCGGATCGAGGAAGGCCGCATCGGCAAGGGCGACGTGCTCGGCGTGGCGCGGATCGCCGGCATCATGGCGGCCAAGCGGACCAGCGAACTGATCCCGCTCTGCCACCCGTTGATGCTGTCCAAGGTCGCGGTGGAGCTGACCCCTGCCGCCCCCGATGCGGTCGAGATCGAGGCCACCGTCAGCCTCACCGGCCGCACCGGGGTGGAGATGGAAGCGCTGACCGCGGTGACCGTGGCGGCGCTGACCATCTACGACATGTGCAAGTCGATCGATCGCGGCATGCGCATCGAGGCGGTGCGGCTTTCGCATAAATCCGGCGGCAAATCCGGGACCTACGAGGCGAGCTGATGCTATCGGTCGAGGAAGCCCGGGCGCGCATCCTAGGCGCCCTCACCGCCACCCCGGCCGAGACCGTACCGCTGCCGGCGGGCTGGGGCCGGGTCCTCGCCCGTCCCGTCGTCTCCCGCGTCACCCAGCCGCCGGCCGATGTCTCGGCCATGGATGGCTACGCGGTGCGGGCGGCGGATGCGGTGCTCGGCGCCAGCCTGACGGTCACCGGCACCGCCCCGGCAGGCCACCCCTTCGCCGGCAGGGTCGGCCCGGGCGAGGCGGTGCGCATCTTCACCGGCGGCATCATCCCCCCCGGTGCCGATGCCATCCTGTTGCAGGAGGACGCCGAGGCCACCGCGGGCCGGGTTCGGGTGGGCGAGGCCGTCCGGGCTGGCCGTTGGGTCCGCCGCCAGGGCCTCGACTTCGCCCTGGGCGAGGAATTGCTGCCCGCCGGGCGGCGCCTGACGGCGCGCGACATCGGCCTGGCCGCCGCCGCCAATACCCCCTGGCTTGCGGTGCATCGGGCCCCGCGCATCGGCATCCTGGCGACCGGCGACGAGATCGCCCTGCCCGGTGACCCGATCCCGCCCGGGGGCATCGTCAGCAGCAATGCCCATGCCCTCGCCGCCCTGGTCCGGGCCGGTGGCGGCGACCCGCTGATCCTGCCCATCGCCCCGGACGATAGCCAGGCCATCGCCGAGGCCGCGGTCGCCGCCCGCGCCTGCGATCTGCTGGTCACCACCGGCGGCGCCAGCGTCGGCGACCATGATCTGGTGCAGAGCGCCCTCGGCCCGCAGGGCTTCGCCCTGGATTTCTGGAAGATCGCCATGCGGCCGGGCAAGCCGCTGATCTGGGGCCGGCTCGGCCCGACCCCGGTGCTGGGGCTGCCGGGCAATCCCGTCTCCGCCCTGGTCTGCAGCGTACTGTTCCTGCTGCCGGCGCTGGACCGGCTCTCCGGCCTGCCGGGAGCCGCGCCGCGTACCATCCGGGCCCTCGCCGGCGCCGCCCTGCCGGCGAACGACCAGCGCTTCGACCATCTGCGCGCGACCCTGTCCCCGGGGCCGGACGGCATCCCCATCGCCACGCCCTTCCCGGTGCAGGACAGCTCGATGATGAAGACCCTGGCCCGGGCCGAGGCGCTGATCCTTCGCGCACCCGGAGCGCCGGCCCTGCCGGAAGGCGCCCCCATCGCCGTGATTCCCCTGGGCGAATTGGGTCTTTGAACGGCTTGGCTGCTCTTTGAGGGACTTAGCCCCTCTTTGAGTGACTTAGCCTGTGGACAAGCTTGACCGGAATCTGGAACTTCCGTAGAACATCCTCACGATTCGTGGTTTGTTCGCAATATCGGTATAAAGCCGGTTCGGTTCAAAGCCAGTTCAAGGTCTAGCCGCGGTCAATGGGCCGCCGACGGAGGGGACGGATGCTCACCCGAAAGCAGCACGAGCTGCTGATCTTCATCGACAAGCATTTGCGTATGACCGGCTTCTCTCCCTCCTTCGAGGAGATGAAGGACGCTTTGAAGCTGAAGTCCAAATCCGGCATTCACCGGTTGATCACCGCGCTCGAGGAGCGTGGCTTCCTGCGTCGCCGCGCGCATCGGGCCCGGGCGCTTGAGGTCATCCGGCTGCCGGAGAATGTGGCACCGCGCCGTGCCGTCGCCGACGCGCCTGCCGCCTCGCCTCCCGGCACGGCGGCGCGGGAGATGCCCTTCGCGCCCAACGTCATCCACGGCCGCTTCGCCCCTACCCCGCCGGCGGCGCAGCGGGCCGCACCGGAGACGGCGTCCATCCAGTTGCCGATGTATGGCCGCATCGCCGCCGGCCTGCCGATCGAAGCGTTGCGCGACAGCGGCAGCACGGTCGAGGTACCGGCAGCGCTGCTGGCCAGTGGCGAGCATTACGCGTTGGAGGTCGCCGGCGATTCCATGATCGACGCGGGCATACTCGATGGCGATACGGTCATCATCCGCCGCGGCGAATCGGCGGATAACGGCGCCATCGTGGTAGCGCTGGTGGATGAGAGCGAGGTGACGCTGAAGCGGCTGCGCCGGCGCGGGAATTCGGTCGCCCTGGAAGCCGCCAATGTGCATTACGAAACCCGTATCTTCGGCCCGGACCGGGTCAAGGTGCAGGGTCGGTTGGTCGGGCTGCTGCGCAAGTACTGATCGGCAGCCGCTTTATTCCACGACGGCACGCGGCTCGGCGGAAGCGGTCCCGCGGGGATGCGGCACCGGCGGCACCCAGGGCCGGTTGCCCCGGAAGCCGCGGTCGCTGACCACCCGGATCCCGGCCGGGTCCAGCCAGATGGCATGTGGGCCGTCGCGCCAGACGGCGAAGCGGTCCACCACCTGCGCCAGGCACGGGCCGCGTACCGGCTCGGCGGAAACCACCAGGGCGGCGCTGCGGCAGGCCTCCTGCGGCGGGGCGCCGCGCAGCAGCACGGCTGTCGGCATCGTCGGGCCGAGTGCCACGGTGCAGGCGCCCGTGGTGCAGCGGATCGCACCCGCCGCGGCCTCCCCTTGGTGCGGCAGCGTCTCGGTCCCCGCCACCGCATGGAGCCGCTGCCAGTTCTCCCGGGTCATGCTCGAGGCACCGGATTGCTTCTGCAGGAACAGCGTCGCCCCGGCGCGAACCGCGATCAACCGGCCATCGCCCGAAACCAGCAGATCGGGCGCCCGCTCCAACGTCGCGCTGCCCAGGCCCAGCGCCATGAGCGGGATGCCCGCCAGCCGCCAGCCGGTCCGCCACAGGCAGAGCCAGACCAGCCCCAGCGCGCAGCAGCCGAGCCCCCAGAGCGGGATCGGCGTCGCCGTCAGCGCCGCGCCGGGCCAGCCGGCGATCCAATGCGCGATGCCGAGGATTGCCTGCACCCCCCAGCCCATCGGCACCAGCGCCAAGCCTTCCAGCCCGAGCGGCATCAGCAGCGCCGCGGCCATGCCGGCCGGCATGATCAGGACGGAGGTGATCGGCACCGCCAGCGCATTCGCCAGCACGCCGTAGATCTGCAGCCGGCCGAAATGGTGCAGGCCGAAGGGGGTGGTGGCGGCGCCAGCCAGGAGAGAGGTGGCGACCAGGCCGAAGGCCGCGACCAGCAGCCCACGCCGCCAGCCGCTGCCTGGCCCCGCCTTCGGCATTTGCGGGCGCAGCCACTCCCAGCCGGCGATGAGCGCCAGCACGGCGGCGAAGCTCATCTGGAAGCTGGCGCCCAGGATGGCGGCCGGCTGCACCAGCAGCACCAGCGCCGCGGCCATGGCGAGGCCCCGCAGGGTCAGCGCCCGCCGCCCGGCCAGCAGTGCCAGGGTGGTGATGGCGGCCATGGCGAAGCTGCGCTGCATCGGCACCTGGGACCCGCTGAGCAGCAGATAGAAGCCGCCGGTCCCAAGCGCCGCGACCGCCGCCGCCGCCTTCACCGGCAACCGCAGCGCGACCCAGGGCAGCAAGGCCAGCAGCCAGCGCAGCACGCCGAAGCTCAGCCCCATGACGATGACGATATGCAGGCCGGAGACGCTCAGCAGATGCGCCAGGCCCGAGTCGCGCATGGCGGCCAGATCGGCCCCGGCGATGGCGCTCTGGCCGCCGGTGATCAAGGCGGCGGCGACCGCGCCGGCCGGCCCCGGCAGTGCCGCGATGACCCGGGCCTCCATCAGCGCCCGCAGGCCGGCGAAGACCGGCGGCGCCGCCGTGCCGGGTGAAACCTCCGCGACGCCCAGCGCATAGCCGCTGGCACCAAGGCCGGAGAACCAGGAGGCCCGCTGGAAGTCGAAGCCGCCCGGGGCGGAGGGACCCATCGGCGCGCGGAGCAGGGCGCGGATGCGGATGGTATCGCCCGGCTGGGGCAGTGCCGGATCCTGCCGCCGCAGCCGCAGGCGGATATGCCGGGCCTCGGGCTCGCCATCGTCGAAGCGCGCGCCGGCCAAGGTGACCCGGCGGCCCTCCTCCGGCAGCAGTTCCACCGCGACGACCCGGCCGGTGACGATGGTGGCGGTCCGCGGTGGCTCCGGCATCGGCGGCTGCCGCCCGGCGTGCCAGGCGGCGATGGCGAAGCCGCCTGCCGCCACGGCCACCATGCCCAGCAGCCAGCCCGCCAGCGGCCGGCGCAGGCCCAGCCAGATGGCGAGCAGCACCAGGGGGGGAGCGACCCAGATCGCCTCCGCCGGCGGTTCTGCCGGGAGGGCGAAATAGGCCAGCACGCCGGCACCCAGGGCGACAGCGAGCCAGGGCGCGAGACGCGACCGCTCGCTCGCCAAATGGGAGGTCCACGCGGCGGCCAGGAGTGCGGGCTTGCTGGGCCACCGGAGGGCCGGCCGAGCCATGGAGGGGATCATTTGATTTGAGCAATAACCCAGCGACTCGGCTAATTCAACCAAAAGGCGAGCAAGCGAATTATTCCTCCCTATCATTACAAAATATACACATCACGGATAATTCAGCACATATTTTGCAGACTACTAGGTATTTTGTCCGTATAGCTAGGACTGCCATGCGCCTTCAGAGCCTCGTTCCCCGTCCCGGGCTTCTGCTTTAGGGTTGCAGC
>JAQGIA010000368.1 GCA_028291445.1 Belnapia sp. | reverse complement strand
CGGCGTGCCGAGGGTGGTGCGGGCCAGCAGCGCCGGGTCCGGGTCGGCGCCGAGGCCCGGGCCGGCCGGCACCGCCACCCGTCCCGCCGCGCCGCGGACCCAGGGGTCGAAGGGATGGGGCGCCATCTCGACCCAGAGCAGCTCGATCAGCGGCGCTTCGATCAGCGCCGCGGCGACATGGAGCGTGGCGATGAATCCGGGCCCGAAATAGGGGCTGTGCGGCACGACCGCGATGCCGGCCGCCTCGCACAGCCGGATGACGCGGACCATCTCGCCGATGCCGCCCAGCTTGGTGACGCTGGGCTGGGCGATATCGATCGCGCCCGCCTCGATCAGTGCCTTGAAGCCGAACAGGCCCGCCGTGTTCTCCCCGGCCGATAGCGGGATGCCGCAGCGCCGGAGGCTGGCGAGGCCCGCCGCGTCCTCCGGCGGCCAGACCGGCTCCTCCAGCCAGTGCAGCCGGTCGGCGGCCATGGATCGCGCCATGTCCCGCGCCACCGGCGGGGTCCAGGCGCAGTTCACGTCGAGCATGATCCTCGCCGCGGGCGCCGCGGCCTGCGCCGCCAGCACCGCCTCCCGCGTCAGTTCGTGCAGCTTGATGTGCCGGTAGCCGCCGGCCGCGGCCGCGGCGGCGTTGAGCGCGACCAGGCCGAGGTCGCCGACATAGGACAGCAGGCTGGCATAGGCCGGCAGGTCCGGCCGGGCCGGGCCGCCGAGCAGCCGCCAGATCGGCTGGCCGCAGCGCTTGCCCATGATGTCCCAGAGCGCGATCTCGATGCCCGAGAAGGCATAGACGAAGGGCCCGTTCCGCCCCAGCAGATGGGTCGCGTGCAGCACCCGCCGGGTCAGCCCGGCGATATCCGAGGAATCCCATCCCAGCACCAGCGGCGCCACGATGGTGTCGAGCGCCGCCCTGGTCGCGGCGATGGCGGCATGGCCGAAGGCCTCGCCCCAGCCCACCAGCCCATCCGCCGTCTCCACCCGGACCAGCAGGATCTCCATGCGATCCCAGCGTTGGCCGGCGAAGCTGGAATGCGGCCCGCCCATGTCGAAGGGCATGGCGACGACCGAAGATTCCACGGCGGTGATGAGCATGGTCCTGGATGGTCCTCCGCGCGGCCGTCTATGAACCGTCGCGGCGCATCCTGCGGCGGGCGGGCCGCCAGTTCAACCCGCCCCCGGTGGTTTCGCTAGCGGCCGTGAAACACCGGCTTGCGCTTCTCGGCGAGGGCAAGCTGCGCCTCCCTGGTATCCTCGGTCGTGGCGAGCGCCACCGTCTGGGATTGCTCGTAGCGATAGCCCTCGTGCAGCGGCAGATCCTCGGTCAGGATGAAGGACCGCTTGGCGGCGCGCACCGCCAGCGGCACCTTGCCGGCGATCTCCCGCGCGATGCCCATGGCCGTTGCCAGCAACTCGGCGTCCGGCACGCAGGCAGAGACCACGTTCATCCGCAACAGCTCCGGCCCGGAGATGCGCCGCGCCGTCATGATCATCAGCCGCGCATCGGACTGGCCGAAATGCCGCAGCACATGCCGCACGCCGCCGGCCAGGCCGACATCCACCTCGGTCATCGACAGGAAGGCGCTCTCCCCCGCCACCAGGATATCGGCCGAAAGCGCCAGGGCGCAGCCGGCGCCGATCGCCGCGCCGTTGATGGCGCAGATCACCGGCGTGCCGCATTCCATGACGGAATCGAAGGCCGCCCGCACTTGGCGGTTGTGCCGCGGATAGGCCCCCGCCTCGCCCGCGAGCCCCGGCCGCTCCTTCAGGTCGGCCCCCGCCGAGAAGGTGCGGCCCGCCCCGGTCAGGACGATGGCGAGCACCTCGCGGGTGTCGTGCAGCACGTCGAAGATGCGGATGATCTCGTCGCGGAAGCGGCGGTTCTGCGCATTCACCGGCGGCCGGTTGATGGTCACGGTGGCGATGGCTTCCGCCACGGTCACGGTGAAGCATTCGAGGTCGGTCAGGCTGTCCATGCTGCTGCCTTCTGTCAAAGTGGTGGATTGCGGGCGAAGCCGATGACCGCCGCCGCGGTCGCCGCCGGCTGTTCCGGCAGCAGCGCATGGCCGGCATCGGCGATGGTCAGCATCGTCACCCGGGGGCCGAGCGCCGCGCGCAGCGCCGCCAGGGTCGGCGGCGGCGCGATGGTATCCTCGGCCGCCGCGACATAGAGCACCGGCACCAGTTCCGCCACGCGGCGCCAGGCCTGGTCGGTCGCGGCCGTCGCCGCCCGCTGCATCGCCGCCACCGGCGGATGCCAGCCGGAGAGCCAGACCCGCGCGTCGTGACCCGGGGCGAAATAGCCGGATTGCAGATGGCGCAGCCGTTCCGCCGGGCTCAGCGCCGGGTCGAAGCTGCCGTCGATGGCGGCGCGGATGGCGGGCGCGGTGGCGGTGCCGAGCGAGGCCGCCAGCAGCACCACGCCGCGCACCAGTTCCGGCCGCGCCCGCGCCAGGGCACGGGCCACCCAATTGCCGAAGGCATGCCCGGCGACGATCGCCGGCACGGCGGCCGCTCCCCTGCCCGCCTCCAGCGCCGCCGCCGCATCCTCGGCCAGATCGTATAGCGTCAGCCCGTCCAGCGGCCCGGCCGAGCCGCCGATGCCGCGCGGCTCGGGCCGGATCACCCGGAAGCCGGCGGCGGCGATCAGCGGCGCCACGACGTCGAAATCCTCCGCCCCGCGGCCCAGCGAGGCCAGCAGCAGCACCGGCGGCCCCTCGCCCTCGGCCCGGTACTCGATCCGCGCAGGCCCGCGCCGCACCTCCGCCATCGCCGCTTCCCCGTTTCCTCCGGGCCAGCCTGTCCGCAACCGGCGCCGCTTTCAATCCATCCCGCTTCGGGTTCATGCTCGGGCCAAGGCGTCGGCAAGGCGCCGAGGGGGAAGCAACCGCATGGACCCGCAGCAGCTGCCGGATCGCATCGAGGCCTGGCCCCCCGGAATCGAGCCGGCGGTGCCCATCCCGGGCTATGCCAATACCTATACCCATTGGCCCGCCCAGCCCCTGCTGCGCCGTCCGGCCGGCCGGACCGAGCGCAGCGGCCCGCTCGACCTCGGCCGCAAGCTGCCCTGCGGCGACGACAACCTGGCCGTGCCGGGACCCGGCCGCCTGGCGATGGGCCAGCTCATCCATATCGGCGGCCGGGTGCTGGACGAGGATGGCCGCCCGGTCCGCGGCGCCGTGGTCGAGCTGTGGCAGGCCAATGCCGCCGGCCGCTATCGCCATGCGGCGGATACCAGGGACGCGCCGCTCGATCCGGATTTCATCGGCAACGGCCGGGCGCTGACCGATGCCGAGGGGCGCTACGGCTTCTTCACCATCAAGCCGGGCGCCTATCCGGTCCCGGTGGCGGAGACCTGGTGGCGACCGCCGCACCTGCATTTCTCGGTGCTCGGTCCCGCCTCGGCCGGCCGGCTGGTCACCCAGATGTATTTTCCCGGGGATCCGTTGAACGCGCTCGACCGCATCCTGATGTCGGTTCCGGATGCCGCGGCGCGGGACCGGCTGGTGGCGCGGCTCATCCCGCCCGCCGAGGTCGGCCCCGGCTGGCTCGGCTTCGCGCATGACCTCGTGCTGCGCGGCCGTAGCGCGACGCCGGCGCTGCCATGACCCGGCTGCCGCCGACCTCCCAGCACACCATCGGGCCCTTTTTCCCGCGCGGCTTCTTCCGGCCCGGCGACAACGACCTGCGGCGCATCGCAACGGAGGCGCCGCCCAGCACCGCCGGCGAAACCATCCGCCTGCATGGCCGGGTGCTGCGCGAGAACGGCCAGCCCTGCGTGAATGCCGTGCTGGAGGCCTGGCAGGCCGATGCCGCCGGCCGCTTCCGCCATCCCGCCGATCCGGACTGGCGGCTGGCCGATCCGGATTTCCTCGGCTGGGGCCGCGCCTGGACCGATGCCGCGGGGGGCTTCGAATTCATCACCCTGCTGCCCGGCGGCTATGCCGAGGGCAACCACCACCGCGCCCCGCATGTGAACCTGACCATCATGGCCTCCGGCCTCATGCGGCCGCTGGCGACCACGGTCTTCTTCCCGGATTTCCCCGAAGCCAATGCCGCCGACCCGGTGCTGGGGCTGGTCCCGCCCGAGGCCAGGGCGCGCCTGGTCGCAATGGTGGATAGCGCGCCGGATGGCTTGGCCGAGGGCAGCCGCAGCTTCCGCTGCGAGCTGCGGCTGCGCGGCGGCGCCGAGACGCCCTTCTTCGCCGAATAACGCCAAGCGCGCCTCAATTCACCACCCGCTGCTCGAAGATCTCGACGCTGCCGCCGCGCTGCTCCTGCCAGACCAGCCCCGCCCGGTGCCACTCCGGCGCTTCCCGCAGCTTTGCCGCCGCCGATCGCCATTGCCGGTCGCTGGCCCGGTCGCGGGCGCCGAAGCCGAGCAGCAACAGCCGATCGAAGCCCGCCGCCCGGGCCGGCGCGGCCGCGGCATCCCCGTCCCGCAGCACCAGCACCGGCTGCTGGCCCGGCAACTCGCGCAGCATGCTGCCGACCAGCCCCACGCCATCCTGGCCGAAGGGCACCATGACCACCGTGCCGGGCGTCAGTTCCAGCCGCAGCGCCGCGATCATGTCGCGGTAGGGCTGCCGGGTCGCCGGGTGCCAGATCATGCCGGCCGTTCCCGTCGCCTGGACCAGCAGCAGCACGCCGAGCCCCCAGGCGGCGGCGGTGGGCGACCGCCTTTGCCAGGCCTCGGCCACCACGGCGATCAGCGCCGCGGTAAAGGGCAGGCCGAGCACCAGGTAGCGCAGCTCGACCGGCGCGTTGCCGAAGAGCGCGCCAAGCAGCACCAGCCCGGCCGGCGCCGCCAGCCCCCCCAGCAGCCATACCCAGCGCAGCGGCCCGAGCCCGCGCCAGAGCCACAGCGTCAGGAGGCCGATGGCTCCCAGCAGCAGCGCCAACCCGGTGCCCGCGACGCTGCGCGCCATGCCCTGCACATAGAGCGGCAGGCCGCCCAGCACGGACGCCGTCTCGAATTGCAGCAGGCGATGCAAGGTATCGGCCAGGCTGAAGGGGGCGAACTGGCCGGCGCTTTGCGACACGGCCAATTTCTGCTGGTCCAGCCAGACCGGGGCCACCAGCAGCATGCACGAAAGAAATGGCAGGCCGGCAGCCAGCATGCGTCGGCCGCGCTCCGGCCAGCCGGGGGCAGCCAGCACCAGCCAGCCCAGTACCGCCGCCAGCGGAAAGACCGCGAGGTAATTGGTGAGGCAGGCGAGGCCGCCCGCCAGCCCGGCCAGGGCGGCCGGCACCCAGGCGCCGCGCCCCTGCCGCCAGGCGGTGACTGCGGCGAGGACCGACAGCGCGATCAGGAATTGGGCCAGGGCATAGCCCCGGACCACATAGCCGAGCGACATGAAGCCATAGCAGAAAGTGAGCATCAGTCCGGTCAGCACCGCCGATTGCCCGGCGCGGGCGGCAATCAGCATCCACACCGCCAGCGTGCCCAGCGTCGCCAGGATGCTGGGCAGCCGCAGCACAACCAGCCGGTCTCCCGCTACCTCCCGCCAGGCGCCGAGCAGCTGGAAATAAAGCGGCGGATGTACATCCGTGCGGCGGATCGCCTCCAGGATCGTCGCCTGGTCGGCGCGCTGCACGAAGGGCTGCGCCACGCTGTCGGGCACGAAGCTGGTGCTGGGCCAGTCCGGCCGCGGAATGCCGCCGGTGACGAAGACCGAGTAATTCTCGTCGTACTCGGTCCCGCGAAATACCGCGGCAAGTCCCAGCACCGCCAGCGCCAGTACCAGAACCCCCACGACAGCCCAAGGCGGCAAGGCGCCGGCGCGGCGCAATCTATTGGTTTCTGACAATATACGCTCCAACTAGAATCGTATATTGGATGCACAGTCGCAGACCCATGCTGGGTCACGACTGCGCGCCTTCACAGTTGAACAATCAAAACGACGTCAGGCAGCAACCCCAAGGCGACCGGCGAGGTCCTGGATGAACTGCCAGGCGACCCGCCCGGATCGCCCGCCCCGGGTCACCGACCATTCATTCGCCTGCCGCCGCAATTCCTCCGGCGTCACATCGAGCCCGAGCGCCCCGGCATAGCCATCCACCATGGCGAAGTAGGTCGGCTGGTCGCAATTGTGGAAACCGATCCATAGCCCGAAGCGGTCGCTGAGCGAGACCTTCTCCTCCACCGCCTCATTCGGGTTGATGGCGGTGCTGCGCTCGTTCTCGATCATGTCGCGCGACATCAGGTGGCGGCGGTTGCTGGTCGCGTAGAACAGCACATTCGCCGGGCGGCCCTCGATCCCGCCGTCGAGCACAGATTTCAGCGCCTTGTAGTCGGCATCCTCCTTCTCGAACGAGAGGTCGTCGCAGAACACCAGGCAGCGGCGAGGCCCCCCGCGGAGCGGGTCCGAATTATCCGCTCGCAGGATATTCAGCAGCTCCGGCAGCGTGCGGATGTCCTCGCGCTGGATTTCGATCAGCGCCAGGCTGCCGGGCGCCGCGGCATTGGCGGCGGCATGCGCGGCCTTCACCAGGGACGACTTGCCCATGCCACGGGCGCCCCAGAGCATGACGTTGTTGGCCGGGAAGCCGCGGGCGAAGCGCAGCGTGTTCTCCAGCAGGATGCCCTTCTGCCGCTCGACGCCCTGCAGCAGGACCAGATCGACGCGGGAAACCTTGGCCACCGGGACCAGCCGGGCGATGGGCTCGGCATGCCAGACGAAGGCATCGGCGCCCGCCAGGCTCGGTTGCGGCGGCGGCGGCGGGGCCAGGCGCTCCAGCGCCTCGGCGATGCGGGTCAGCAAGGCGATGTCCATGGGAACTCCCGTTATGCGGGCGCCGGCCGCCCCTTGACGCTAGGGGGGGTGCCGCTAGTTTGCGCCCCGCCGCATACGCCAAGCCGGCCCAACAAGGAAATACCCCCGGGATGTTCATCTCCCCTGCCTATGCCCAGGACGCCGCCGGCGGCGGTCCCATGGCGCTCGTCATGCAGCTGGCGCCGCTGCTGCTGATTTTCGGCGTCTTCTACTTCCTGCTGATCCGTCCGCAGCAGAAGAAGCAGAAGGAACACCGCGCCCTGCTCACCTCGCTGAAGCGCGGCGACCGGGTGCTGACGGCCGGCGGCATCATCGCCAAGGTCGTCACCGTGAAGGATGGCGTCGACGAGGTCGAGGTGGAGATCGCCCCCAATGTCCGCGTCAGCGTGCTGCGGGCGACCATCGGCGACGTGCTGAAGCCGCTCGGCGCCGGCGACGCCCCGGCCAAGGGGTGATCCGCCGCCGGACGCTCGGCGCGCTGCTGGCGCTTGCGCCTTGGGTGGCAAGGGCGGCGGTGCCGGGGGTCCGCGACCGGGCCGGCGGCACGCTGGTGCAGCTCGGTGCCGATCCGGCGGTGGCGGTGCTGCTGCGCGGCGCCGCGCGTGGCCGGCAGCAATCCGTCTATGAAGGTCTGCGGCTGCCGGGGCCGCCCGTCGCGTTGGTTGCCGGCCGCTGGCTGGTCGGCTGGGGCGCCGAGGCGGATCGCGGCCTGTTCATGGCCTTCGATGCCGATGGCGAGCGGCTGTTCCTGATGCTGCTGCTGGACGGTGGGCCGATCTACCTGGCGCCGCCCCGCGTCGCCCGCTGGCCCGACGAGCTGGCCGAAACCTTCGCCGAATTCGCCGCCGTTTGCCCATTGGGCCTGGCGCATGGCCCGCGCTTCACCGACTGAGCGGCAAAACCGGGGAGGCCGCAGCCTCCCCGATGCGCGTCAGGCCGACTGGCCGGACTTCAGCCCGCCGTTCTTCAACAGCGTCTCGACCACTTCCCAATCGACCAGCTTGTTCAGGAAATTGTCGAGGTAGTTCGGCCGCACGTTGCGGAAGTCGAGGTAGTAGGCGTGCTCCCACACGTCGACGCCGAGGATCGGCGTGCCTTCGCCGGTGGCGACGGGGTTGGAGCCGTTCGGGGTCTTGGTCACCTTCAGCTTGCCGTCGGCGCCGACGATCAGCCAGGCCCAGCCGGAGCCGAACTGGGTGA
>JAQGIA010000661.1 GCA_028291445.1 Belnapia sp. | reverse complement strand
GGCGCCGCTGGTGGCGGTGCTGGTCGCCGCCGCGGTGCCGGCCGGCGCGGTCTGGCGCCATATCGCCGCCACCACCCTGCCGGAGATGCTGGGCAATTCGGCGCTGCTGGCGCTGTTCGTGGCGCTGCTGGTCGGCTCCGCCGGGGCGCTCTCCGCCTGGCTGGTCACCGCCTGCCGCTTCCCCGGACACCGGATGCTGGAGGTGGCGCTGCTGCTGCCCATGGCCATGCCGGCCTATGTCTGCGGCTATGCCTATACCTGGCTGATGGACGTCGCCGGGCCGGTGCAGACCGCGCTGCGCAACGCCACCGGCCTGCGCTGGGGCCAGTACTGGTTCCCCGAGATCCGCAGCCTGCCGGGCGCCGCGCTGATGCTGGGCATGGTGCTGTATCCCTATGTGTACCTGCTCTGCCGCAGCGCCTTCCAGCAGCAGAGCGTTGGCCTGATCGAAGCCTCCCGCACCCTCGGCCATTCGCTGACCGGCTGCTTCTTCCGCCTCGCCCTGCCGATGGCCCGCCCGGCCATCGTCGCCGGGGTGGCGCTGGCGCTGATGGAGACGCTGGCGGATTTCGGCACGGTGCAGCATTTCGCCGTCCGCACCTTCACCACCGGCCTGTACGAGGCCTGGTTCGGCCTGGGCGACCGCGGCGCCGCCAGCCAGCTCGCCGCCTGCCTCATGGGGCTGGTGGCACTGCTGCTGCTGGCCGAACAGCTTTCCCGCGGCGGCCGCCGGTTCCATCCGACCACCAACCGCCAGCCGCCGCTGCGCCCGGTGCCGCTGGCGGGCTGGCGGGCGGCGGCCGCCTTCGCCGCCTGCGCCCTGCCCGTGACGCTCGGCTTCCTGGTGCCGGCCGGGGTGCTGCTGGCGCTGATGATCGAGGTCGGCGATCCGCTCTCGCCCGCCCGCTTCCTGCCGTTTGCCCGGAATTCGCTGCTGCTGGCCGGGCTCGCGGCGCTGTTCGCGGTGGCGCTGGCCGGGTTGCTGGCCTGGGCCGCCCGGCTTTATCCGCGCCCCACCCAGCGGCTGGCGCTGCGGGTCGCCGGGCTCGGCTACGCCATCCCCGGCTCGGTCATCGCGGTCGGCACGCTGGTGCCGCTCGGGCTGTTCGATAATGCGCTGGACGGCTGGCTGCGGGCGCGGTTCGGCGTCTCGACCGGGCTGCTGCTCTCGGGCGGCATCGGCGCCTTGGTCTTCGCCTATCTCGTACGTTTCCTCGCCGTGGCGCTTTCGGCGGTCGACAGCGGCCTCGCCCGCATCCGACCCAGCCTGCGGGAAGCGGCGCGGGTGCTCGGTGCCCGGCCCGGCGCGGCGGTGCTGCGGGTGGAACTGCCACTGGCCAGCGGCAGCCTGCTGACCGGCTTCCTGCTGGTCTTCGTCGATACCATGAAGGAACTGCCGGCGACCCTCATCATCCGGCCGTTCGATTTCGATACTTTGGCAGTGCGGATCCATAGCCTGGCCGCCGACGAAAGGCTGGCGGAAGCCAGCACGGCGGCGTTGCTCATCGTCGTGGTGGGACTGCTGCCAGTGCTGACGCTGACTCGAATCATGAAGAAATCATAATATTCCGTATCAAATATGATGCGTGGCCAAAAACCTGTTTCGACCCATGCTGTGGAAAGTTTCAGGGCAAAAGAACGCCACCTGCCCCTCAACTCCCATTATCACACTGTTGTGATATAAATAAGCTTTCGGATTATTTGTTTATTACGATAGTGCATTCACGTTTAAGTTGTATCTAGCAAGAATCTTCGCGCAGACTAAGATGCGTGGAGCCATCCCGTAGCGATCGGTAGTCCGAAATTCCATGCCTTATTTGGCGTCCCTGTTCGATACCGAGGCCCTTGCTCCGCACGGCATGTGCCTGCTTTGGCGGCCCGAGCTGATCTGGCTGCATGTGGTGTCCGATGCCCTCACCGGCCTCGCCTACTGGTCCATTCCCATTGTGCTGCTGATCCTCGCGGTCCGCCGCCGCGACCTGGTCATCCCCTGGGCGATCGAGCTCTTCGCGCTGTTCATCCTGGCCTGCGGCGCCACCCATTTCCTGTCGATCTGGACCCTGTGGCGGCCGGACTACGGTGCGGAAGGCGCGGTCAAGGCCATCACCGCGCTCATCTCCGTCGCCACCGCCGTCCTGCTCTGGCTATTGCTGCCACGGCTGCTGGCCCTGCCCTCCTCCCAGGAACTCGCCGCCGCCAACGCCGCCCTGTCGCGCGAGATCGCTGAACGGCGGGATGCCGAGGCCCGCCTCGCCGGCTTCTTCGAACATCTGGCAGATGCCCTTTTCGTGGTCCGCGCCGAGGCCGGCCGCTTCGTCTTCGAGACCGTCAACCCAAGCTTCTGCCGGCTGTTCGGCACCGAGCGCGCGGCGGTCGAGGGCACCGACCCGCAGGCCCTGCTGGAGGATGCGCCGGCGCGGGAACTGCTCGCCGCCTTCGCCGCCAGCCTCGCCAGTGGCACCGCGCGGAACTGGGAGAGCGCCGTCGCCGGCCCGCATGGCCTGCAGCACTGGCATACCATCCTGGTACCGCTGCCGTCCCTGCCCGGAGAGCCGCAGCGACTGCTCGGCAGCCTGCGGGACGTGACCGAATTGCGCCGGCTGCAGACCGACCTGGTCGAGACCGCCCGCCGCGCCACCATCGGCGCCATGTGCGCCGGCGTGGCGCATGAGATGAGCCAGCCGGTCAATATCATCAGCCTCTGGGCCGACCGCGCCGGGCGCCTGATGGAGCCGGTCGCCGCCGGCCCCCGCCGGGCGATCGAGGTCATCCTCGGTCAGACCCGACGGCTCGGCGCGCTGCTGGAGCGCATGCGGGAATTGGCCCGCGACGCGCCCGGCGAAGCCGAGCCCTTCGATGCCGCCGCCGCCGCCGCCGCCGCGGTCGAGGTCGCCCGCCGGTCCTGGGCGCTCGACGGCATCGAGGTCGAGCTCGATGCCCAGGCGCCGGCGGCGGTGCTGGGCCGGGCCGCCCAATTCGAACAGGCGCTGCTGAACCTGCTGGAGAATGCCCGGGATGCCGTATTGCGCCGCCGCCGCCAGGACCCCGGTGCCCCGGCCCAGATCCTGGTCAGCCTGCGGGCCGGCCCGTGGCCCGGGCAGATCACCCTTGCGGTGCAGGATACCGGCGGCGGGGTCTCCGCCAGCCTCGGCGCCCGCATCCTGGAACCTTTCGTGACCAGCAAGGACCCCGGCGAGGGCACCGGCCTCGGCCTGCCCATCGCCGCCGGCATCCTGCGCGGGATGGGCGGCCGGCTGGGCTGGCTCAACCGTGGCGCCGGCGCGGTTTTCGAGGTGGCGCTGCCCCTGGCGGCCGAGCGCGCGGATGGGCCGGCATGATCCCCCGGCTTCGCGTGCTGATGGCCGAGGACGAGAACCTGGCCGCCGAGGTGCTGGAGGAATGCCTGCTCGACGCCGGCTTCGACGTGCTGCCGGCCTGCGACGGCAAGGCGGCGATGGAGCTGTTCTGCGCCGGCGCCGGCTTCGACGTGCTGCTGACCGACCTGCGGATGCCGCGGCTGGACGGGCGGGAGCTGATCGCCCGGCTGCGTGCCCAACGGCCGGACCTTCCGGTGGTGGTGATGACCGGCTTCCCACCCAGCGGCGGCAGCGCCGGGCTGCACGACGGCAGCGCGCCGCTGGAATTGCTGACCAAGCCCATCGAGCTCGGCGCCCTGGTCAACGCCATTCGCAGCGTCGCCGGCCGGGCCTGATCCAACGCATCATTTAAATCAGTCGCTTACCCACAGGGTCCAAGGATCTTGCGACCCTTGGCGGGGGTTGGACGCATGGCGTCCAACGGTAGGGACAACGCGCCCCTCAACCCTGGTAATGTGGCAGCCGCCGTAAGCCTCAGCCCGCCGCTTCGCTGCCCTGGTCCGGCGCCGCCGCGCTATTCAGCAGGATATAGCGCTCGATGCCGATCAGCTTGATCAGGTCGAACTGGCGGTCGAGGAAGTCCTGGTGCTCCTCCTCGTTGCCGAGGATCTTCAGCAGCAGGTCGCGCGAGACGTAGTCGCGCACGCTTTCCGCATAGGCGATGCCCTCGCGCAGGTCGGCGGTCGCCTTCTCCTCCAGCGTGAGATCGGCGCGGAGGATTTCCTCCACCGTCTGGCCGACCATCACCTGGTTGAGCCGCTGCACGTTGGGCAGGCCGCCGAGGAACAGGATGCGCTCGATCAGCCAGTCGGCGTGATGCATCTCCTCGATCGATTCCTTGTACTCATGCGCCCCGAGCTTGGTCACGCCCCAATGGCGAAGTACCCGCGCGTGCAGGAAGTACTGGTTGATGGCGGTCAGCTCGTTGGTGAGCTGGATGTTCAGGTGCTCGATGACCTTGGGATCGGCTTTCATGCGGGTCTGCTTTCATGGCGGCGTCGGAACGCAGGAAACCGCGGGCTGGCGACCCGCGGCATACGCTTCCATAGCAGGATTTGGCGGTCAGGACGCCTGGGATTGCGTCGCCGGACCGGAAGACCCGAGATCGCGGATCATCGAGAGGATGGCCCGGGCGCAGGTGCCGCACTGTGCCTTGCAGGCGCAATGGGCATAGACGTCGCGCGGCCGGCGGGCACCCTGGGCAACCGCTTCGGCGAGTTGCGCGTCGCTGAGGGCGTTGCAGAGGCAAAGGATCATGGCGGCGTCCTCCTTCCCTGCGCTCAGCGCCAGCCGGCGCGCTGCATGATCTGCAGCGCCGGCCCGGCATTGGTATTGGTGCGTTCCGCATCGACCGGCTCGGGCCGGAAGGTGCCCATGGCGCGTAGCGCCGGATGCAGCGGGGCATCGGCCACCGCCGGATATTCCATGTTGCCCAGTGCGAAGGCCGCCTGCGCCGCATCGCTGGTCAGGTAATCGAGGAAGCGGGTCGCCGCGGCCTTGTTCGGCGCCGTCTTCACCAGCCCGGCGCCCGAGATGTTCACATGCGCGCCGCGGTCGCCCTGGCCCTGGTTCGGGAAGATCACCCCGATCCGGGCGAAGAGCGCCTTGTCCTCGGCCCGGTCGGAGGCGCCGATGGCCGCCAGGTAATAGGTATTGGAGATGGCGATCCGGCACTGCCCGGCCGGGATGGCGCGGAACTGGTCACGGTCGCCGCCCTGCGGCGGGCGAGCCAGGTTGGCGGCGAGGCCGCGCGCCCAGGTCTCGGTCGCCTCCGGCCCATCCGCCGCCAGCACCGAGGCGCCGAGGCTGGTGTTGTAGGGATGGCTGGAGGTGCGGACGCAGATCTGCCCCTTGAAGCGCGGGTCGGCCAGATCCTCGTAGCGGGCGAGGCCGGGCGGTGCGCCCTGCTCGCGGTCGTACATCAGCACCCGGGCGCGGGTGGAGACGGCGAACCACATGCCCTCCGGGTCGCGCAGCCCGGCCGGGATACGGCTTTCCACGGCGGCGGAGCGGAAGGAGGTCAGGATCCCGGCATTGGCGGCGCGGGCCAGCCGGGCGGCGTCGACGGTGATGAAGACGTCGGCCGGGCTATTGGCGCCCTCGTTGCGGATGCGCTCGATGAGCTGGTCGGCGTCGCCCTCGATCAGCCGGACCCGGATGCCGGTTTCCTTGGCGAAGGCGTCATAGAGCGTGCGATCGCTGTCATAGTGCCGGGAGGAATAGAGGTTCACCTCCTCCGCCGCCGAAGCTGGGCCGGAGGCGGCGGCGACGCCAAGCAGGACCGCGGCGCCAAGGCCGAACACGCGACGGGAGGGGCGAGGCATGCAGGCTTCTCCGGGCTGGTGACCCACAGATACGGCGATTGAGAACCATTCGCAAGTTGTTTTGCGAAGCGTTCTCAGCCCGGCTGCAGCCCCCGCAGGAAGCCGCTGCGCGCCGCCCCCGCCGCCATCAGCAGCACATGATCCGAGCCGCCGAGCACGAATCGCGCTCCCAGCCGGATGTATTCCCGGGCCCAGGTCTCGTCGTAGACCCCGCCCATGCCCAGCACCTTGCCCGATGCGGCGCAGGCCGCGGCCACCGTGGCATAGGCCGCCTGCACATCCGGATGGCCGATCTGCCCGGCGATGCCCATCGAGGCGGTGAGGTCCGAGGTTCCCATCAGCAGAATGTCGACCCCCGGCACCGCGGCGATCGCCGCGGCATTGGCCACCGCCTCCGGCGTCTCGATCATGCAGGCGACCAGGATCTCCCGGTTGAGTTCCACCTGCGCCTCCGCCGTGCCGGGGGGCTTGAAATTATAGGCAAACGGCGGCCCGCCCCAGGACCGGGTGCCGAGCGGCGGGAAGCGATAGGCGGCGGCCACCGCGCGCGCTTCCTCGACCGTGTCCACATGCGGCACCACCACGCCCATGGCGCCGTTGTCGAGCGCCCGCGTGCCCTCGAACAGCGCATCCTTGCAGCAGCGGACGATGGGGGTGATGCCCTGGCCGAGCGCGGCGATGGCGATCTGGGTCGCCTCCTGCACCGAGGTCGCACCATGCTCCATGTCGATGAAAAGCCAGTCGTAGCCGGTGGCGGCGGCGATCATGCCGACCGCGCTGCCGCGCAGGTGATGCACCCCGAAGCCGATCGACAGCTCCCCGGCGGCCAGCCGCTGCCTGGCGAGATTGGGCACGATGGCCATTGGCGCTTCCCCCGATTTCGCGGAAGCGCAGCATGCGGCGGGCGCCGCGTCAATCGGCCCCCGTGTTGACCAGCCCCCCTGTCGTTCGGCGCTTACTTCCGGCGCCGCTTGCCCAGCCGCGCCACACCGGCCAGCCGGCGGTCGAGGAATTCCATGGCCTCGGCGATATCCGGGTCGTCGTTCCGGGTCCAATAGGCCAGCGTCGTCCCATAGACCGCGCCCAGCGTCGCCCGCCGCGTGTACCAGGAGAAATCCGCCGAGGTGTCGCCGGCCGCGTGCCACATGGCATCGACGCTGCCCGCCGCGGTCCGCAGCGCCACCGGCAGGTTCCAGGGCAGCGCCAGCAGACTGAGCGCCCGGCGCAACGCAGGCTTGTGCGGCGCCGAGGCCAGCAGCCGCAGCTCCACTACCCGGCGGATGCGGGCCGGCACCCGCAGCGCCGGGACATCCTCGGCCGCGGC
>JAQGIA010000660.1 GCA_028291445.1 Belnapia sp. | reverse complement strand
GTGATGCTGGCGACCAGGCTGTAGAAGGGGCGGAGCTTGCTCTTGCTGCGGAAGTTGAAGCTTTGGAACATGTAGTTCCCGAGCGTCGACATCTCGCCGTACTTGCCGCCCAGCAATTCCTGGAGGGCAGCGGCGGCGTTGGGATCCTGCCGCTTGGGGGCGGGAAGTTCGGCCTGGAGCTTGTCGATACGGAGGAACATTGGACGCGTCCGGTGCGGTTGTTGCGAGCCTTCTAACCAATCCATCGCCACCGGGTTCGCCGCCGCCCGTGGAACGTCCCGCTTTCGCCGCCGTGATGCCGCGAACTTGCGAGCCGCCGCCGCTTCGGCCAAACCCCGGCGCGCATGACCCTCGCAGCCCTGACGCAACATCTGGTCTTCGCCTTCGGCCTGGCGCTGCTTTCGGCGGCGGCGGTGCGGATGATGATCCGCTGGCCCATCCTCGATATCCCGAACGGCCGCAGCGCCCATGCGGTGGCGACGCCGCGCGGCGGCGGGGTCGGCGTGATCTTCGCCTTCATCACCGGGCTGCTGGTCCTGTACGGCCAGGCGGATTACGCCCGGCTGGCGGAGCGGCAGTTCCTCGGCGTCATCCTGGCGGCGCTGGCGATCGCCGGGGTGGCGCTGGTCGACGATATCCGCAACCTGCCGGCCCGGCTGCGGCTGCTGGCCCAGGTCGGCGCGGCGCTGGTCGCGGTCGGCACCGGGATCAGCCTGACGCGCCTGGCGCTGCCCTATGTGGGGGTGGTGGAGCTGGGCTGGGTCGGCGGGTTGCTGACGGTCTTCTGGATCGTCGGCTGCACCAATGCGGTGAATTTCATGGATGGGCTGGACGGGTTGGTGGGCGGCAGCCTGCTGGTCGCCTGCGCCGCGCTGGCGGTGATCGCCCAGGGCGAGGGCGGCCGCTTCGTCTATGTCGCGGCGCTGATCCTGGCCGCCGGCTTCGCCGGCTTCCTGCCCTTCAACCTGCATCCGGCGCGGATCTTCATGGGCGATGTCGGCAGTCAATTCGCCGGCTTCATGCTGGCGGTGCTGGCGGTCGCCGCGGCGCGCTTCGACTTCACCCAGATCAGCTTCCTGATCGTGCCGCTGCTGCTGTTCGGGCTGCTGTTCGACGCGGCCTTCACCCTGGCGCGGCGCGGCTGGATGGGTGACCGGGTCGGCGCGCCGCACCGGACGCATCTGTACCAGATGGCCCAGCGCAGCGGCATGGGCACCCGCCGGGTGGCGGCCGTGCATTGGGGCTTCGCGCTGTTCCAGGCGGGGCTGGCCGGGCTGTTCCTGCACCTCGCGTCCTGGGCCAAGCCGCTGGTGGTGCTGCCGGCGCTGGCGCTGCAATGCCTCTGGCTGTGGCATGTCGCGCGGCGGGCGCGCCGGGCCGGGCTCAGCTGGCAGGGCTGAGGAAGTCCAGCACCAGCATCGGCACGCCGGGGCCGACCCATTGCTCGGCCCGCAGCACCGCGCCGCTATCGGCCTCCACCCAGAAGCGGTTGGTGAAGCCGAAGCTGCCCCGGGTGCGGCAGCGTTCGCTGACCAGCAGCACCTCCGGCTCGGTGGTGCGCTCGGCGCGCAGGCGGCAGTCGAGGGCGACGCCGAAGCGCATCCATTCCGGTGCGCGGTCGGCGGCCATGAGGTCGACCAGGCGGCGGGCGGCGGCGGGGCGGTCCAGCAGGACGGCGGGGTGGGCCAGCGGGTCCGGCCCTTCGAAGCGGGTCGCCGCCAGCATCTGGCGGAGGCCCGAGGTGGCGGTGACGCGGCCGCCCTCGGTCGCCACCACCACGCCGGCGGAGGTGCGCCAGAGCCGCCTTTCGCCCAGCTCCTGCAACAGCACCGCCGGAGTGGTGCGGCGGCCGACGGTCAGGCGCAGCGCCCGGCCGTCGGGTTCCGGCAGATCCTCGAGCGGGGCGACGATGGGGGCGACGTATTCCACCACGCTGTCCATCGCCTCGGAGACTGCATTGTCGATCGCGCTGCGCCAGAGCGTCTCGCCGCAGGCGGCGAGCGGCAGCAGCAATACCAGGGTGCAGGGGTGCATGGCCCGAGGATAGTCACGTTTCCAAAATGAATCGAGGCCGGAATTCCAGCAGGATGCCCCGGGCACATGCGGTGCGGATCAGGCTGCGGCGTTGCAGGGCGGATATTTCGCCAGGCATCGGCGATGCAGCCGGAGCCGATGCCGGCCGGCGAGCCGGCGGCGCTGGTAGAGGAGGTGCCGGGGTGGCCCGGCGAACGGCGCGGGATGGCATGACCCTGATGGTGGTGACGCATGGGTTACCATCCGACCGCGAGGTCGGCACGAGGATGGCCTGTGGGGATAGCCTCGCCGCCGAATCGCGATCGAGCCAGGACAGGGACGGGCGCGGGATTATCGGCGCGGATCGCCCGCCAGCCGTTGTTGCGGCAATCCGCCGTGCCCTGCGGCGGCGAACGCCAGGGGCAGGACACTGGCCTATCCGCGCGGGCGGGTAAAAATCCGTGCCAGCAGCATCAGCACCAGGCCGAGCGCGATGACCCCATAGGTGGCCGGGTCCTCGCGGATGGCGGCGAGCGCCGCCTGCGGGATCCACAGCAGCGCATCCCAGCCGAACAGATGCGCCATGAGGCCGAGCGCCACGAGAATGGCGCCGACCGACCAGAGAACATGCGCCATACCGATTTCCCTGACTGCCAGAAAACGAAGGCCGCCTTGCCTTACGCCACCACCACCCGCGGCCCGCGCCATTGCAGCGCCAGCATCACCGCGCCGAGCGCCACGCCGATCAGATGCGGCGCCGGTATGCCCTCGCCGAAGAAGGCTTCGACCAGGGCGGGGAAGATCATCAGCAGCCCCGCGACGATGAAGCCGGCGCGTTCCCAGCCGGCCATGGCGCGGCGGGCGAAGCCCTGGCAGGCCGCCGCCAGTGCCGCGAGCCCGCCGGTGGCGAGCGCGATCTGCACCGCCACGTCGCCCCAGCCCATGCCCGGCTTGAAGGCCAGCAGCAGGCCGACGCCGTCCGGGTCGGTGACGAAGACGAAGGGCAGCACGAAGGCGGGCAGGGTGTATTTCCAGGCCTGGAGCGTGGTGCGGTACGGCCCGGCGCCGGTGATGGCGGCGGCGGCGAAGGGGCTGAGCGCGGTCGGCGGCGAGACCTCCGACAGCACCGCGTAGTAGAAGACGAACATATGCGCGGCATAGTCCGGCACGCCGAGCTTGATGAGCGCCGGGGCGGCGACCACGGCGCAGATGATGTAGCTGGCGGTCACCGGCACCGCGAGGCCGACGATCCAGACGATCAGCGCGGTATAGAGCGCGGTGATGACCAGCGAGCCGCCGGCTGCCTGGATGGCGATCTCGGAGAATTTCAGGCCGAGGCCGGTCAGGGTGATGACGCCGACGATGATGCCGGCGCAGGCGCAGGTGGCGGCGATGCCGACCGCCTGGATGGCGCCCGAGGCCAGCGCCGACACCAGCTTGCGCGGCCAGAGCGCGCTGTCCTTCCGGATGAAGGACAGCACCACGGCGACCGCCATCGCGTAGAGCACCGACATGGTGGGCGAGTAGCCGAGCACCATGAAGACCACGATCGCCAGCAGCGAGGAAAAGTGGAAGCCGTACTTCTTGGTCAGCGCCCAGGGGCTCTCGACACTGATGACCTCGCGCTCGGTCCCGGCCTTCAGATGCGCGGCGCCGATGCGGCGCTGGTCGAGCTCCACCATGAACAGCAGCGAGGCGTAGTACAGGATGGTCGGGACGGCCGCCATGCGGAGGACTTCGAGGTAGCCGATCTTGAGGTATTCGGCGATCAGGAAGGCGGCGGCGCCCAGCACCGGGGGCGAGATGATGGCCCCCAGCCCGCCGGCGGCAAGCAGCCCGCCGGCATCGTCCGGCTTGTAGCCGACCCGCTTCATCATCGGCCAGGCGACGGTCCCGAGCGTGACCGTGGTGGCGACGCCGGAGCCCGAGGGGCCGCCGAGCAGGAAGGAGGACAGCACCACGGTACGCCCCGCCGAGGTCGCCTTGCCGCCCGTCGCGGAGAAGCTGAAGTCGACGAAGAATTTGCCGGCGCCGCTGAGCTGGAGGATGGCGCCATAGATGGTGAACAGGATGATGAGGCTGGCCGAGACATCGACCGCGGTGCCGAAGATGCCATCGAGGGTGATGGTCAGGTGCGGGATCAGCCGCTCCGAGTCGTAGCCCTGGTGGCGCCAGGGCGGCGGCAGCAGGTTGCCGAAGAAGGCGTAGAGCATGAAGGCCCCGGCCACCACCGGCATCACCCAGCCGGTGGCACGGCGCGTCACTTCCAGCACCAGCAGGATCAGCACCCAGCCGACGATCAGGTCCTGGGTCTCGGGGAAGACGTAGCGGTCGATCAGCGGCTCGGTGCCGATCAGGTCGCCGCCATACAGCAGGTACCAGGTGACGTAGAGGCTGGCGGCGATCAGCAGCACGTCCCAGGGCATCAGCCGGTTGCGGAAGCGCTTCGCCACCGGGAACAGCAGGAAGCCGAGCCCCATGGCGAAGCCGACAT
>JAQGIA010000303.1 GCA_028291445.1 Belnapia sp. | reverse complement strand
GCCGCCTTCGCCGCCGCGCTGGAGGCCTCCGAGACCACGCCGCCCGGTGTCGTGCATCTGGTCGGCGCCGGTCCGGGGGCGGCCGATCTGCTCACCCTGCGGGCGTTTCGGCTGCTGGGCGAGGCGGATGTCATCGTGCATGACCGGCTCGGCACCGAGGAGGTGCTGGAGTTGGCCCGGCGCGATGTCGAGCGCATCTTCGTCGGCAAGGCCCGCGCCAATCACTGCGTGCCGCAACAGGACATCAACGCGCTGCTGATCCGCCTGGCGCGGGAGGGCAAGCGGGTGGTGCGGCTGAAGGGCGGCGATCCGCTGATCTTCGGCCGTGGCGGCGAGGAGGCCGAGGCGCTGGCCGCGGCGGGCATCGCCTGCGAGGTGGTGCCCGGCGTCACCGCCGCCACGGCCTGCGCCGCCTCGGCCGGGATTCCGCTGACCCATCGGGATTGCGCCCGCGCCGTCACCTTCGTCACCGGCCATGGCCGCGATGGCGGGGTGGATGTGCGGGGCCTGGTCCAGCCCAGCCAGACCCTGGCGATCTACATGGGGATCGCCACGCTGCGGCCGCTGCGGGACGCGCTGGTGGCGGAGGGCATGGCGGGTGCGATACCTGCTGCGGTCATCGAGCGTGGCGGCACCAGCCGGCAGCGGGTGCTGCGCGGCACGCTCGACAGCATCGCCGTGGAAGCCCCCGGCTGGGTCGCCGGCGGCCCGGCGCTGCTGCTGGTTGGGGCGGTGGTGGGCCGCAGCGCGCAGGGCTGGCTGGCGGCTGCCTAGGCCGTTGCTTATCGCGTGGTCCACGTCTTTCGGCGATTTCGCCCCAGACGGTCACACTCTAGGCCGGCAGCACGCGCTCCAGCGGCAACCCCCGGCAGTCCATCTCGTATTCCAAGTCGACCACCGGCGGCCGGCAATGCTGCCAGGTCACGCCATGCCGCGCCGCGCCGCGGCGGACCAGCTCATCCGCCAGGAAGGGATGGATGTCATGCACGGTATAGACCTGCACCGCCGTGGTTGCCCGCCAGGCGGTGCCGAGTGCGGCCATCCGCCGCTCCATCTCTCCCAGGACGTATTGCGCCTTGCTGCGCAGCCCGGCCGGGCTCAGGTCGCGGAAGGCGATGGTATTCTCGGCATAGCTGCCCTTGCCTTCGACGCTTTCGCCGCTGCCCGCCGCGACGAAGCTGGGCGCCGCGCCTGGCTCCGGCAGGGCATAGGTGAAGGCATGGAAGCTCGGCGTCGCCGGCGGCGCGATCTCGGGGCAGACATTGCTGCGGGCGACCGGGTTCTTGCCGTCATGCAACACGCCCCATTCGCCGAGTACCTTGGCATAGGCTTCGTTGAAAACCCGGAAACCATCCTCGGTGAAGGGTGCCGGCGACCGCAGCTCGCAGGCGCAGAAGGCGGCGAGCGGCAGGCCGAGCGCGCCGAGATGGCGGGCGATGCGGACGAAGCCCTCGGCCAGCGGCACCGGTTCGGCGAAGCGCGCGCGTTCGAGCCGCCAGCCCGGCAACGCGGCGACGCCGCCGGAATACTGGAAGACCGCGGGGATGAAGCGGTAGCCGGCCTCTGGCCGCTCGATGGTCGGGTACATGCGGAGCCTCCTGGATGCCGCTATGGTGCCATCGAAACCAGACGTTGAAATGTCTTCAATGCCGAAACCATGCCGTACCGCGCTGCATCGGATGCCGATGCGTCAACCGGGCGACATGGCGGCAATGCTCGGCAAGGCCGCGCCCGCCTCGGGAGGAGCGATCCGCGGGCGTCGGCACATCATGCTGGACGATAGCGACATCAACGTGACGCGCCATGCACGCGCCCGGTCGGCGGCGGCGCCGAGCACCAGGGCCCGGACGGCGGTAGGCCCGTCGCGCTCATCGCACGACGGGCCCGTGGTCCGGCAGCTTGATCAGCGGATCGGGTTGCGGTCCCGCTTCACCTCATTCTCCGGATGCGCACCGCTGACATTGGTGCCGGCGGCCTCGTCGAAGCCGCGCGATAGCTTGGTGCCCGGCGGATTGCCCGGAGTGCCGTCCGGCGCACCGGTACGGGTCGCCGTCTCGTTCTGCGGATGCGCGCCGCTGACGTTGGTGCCGGCGACCCGATCGAAGCCGCGCGAGGCCTGGGTGCCTGGCGGATTGCCCGGCGCGCCATCCGGCGTGGTGCCGAAGCCGGCCGTGGTCCCAAGGCCGGCCGCGGTGCCCATGCCGATCGCCGGATCGGCTGCGCTGGTGCGGGTCCAGCCCGCCTCGTCCCAGCGGCCGGTCGCCACGTCATGCTCCTCGCCATTGTGCTTCGCCAGCACCGTCTCGACCTCGGCCGCACGGCTGTCGTCGACCCGGACGGTGACGAGATTGCCGCCGCGGCGCACGCCCTCGGCATAGACGCCGGCCTGTTCCTCGCCGATGCCTGCCTGGGTCAGCGCGCCGAGCAGCCCACCGGCCGCGGCACCGACGCCGGCACCGGTCAGGGCCGCGACCAGCCAACCGGCAGCGACGATCGGACCGAGGCCTGGGATCGCCAGCGCGCCGATACCGGCCAGCAAGCCGGCGCCGCCACCGACCAGGGTGCCGAGCGTCGCGCCGGTGCCGGTACCGGTAGCGGTGCCGGTCTCGCCGGTCGCCGGTGTGGCGGTGCCGTCATCCTTGGCGCCATGCGCGACGAGGCTGATGTCGTCATGACTGATGCCGGCGGCTTCGAGATCACGGACGGCGGCGGTGGCATCGGAATAGCTGCTGAAAAGCCGGGCAATCGTACGATTCGCCATGGGGCGATACTCCTTCAAAAATGGGTCGCTCAGCGGGTCGAGACGTTGCCCTGGTAGTCGAGGGAGACGGAGACCTGGGCGCCGTTGCGCATGGCCCGGCCACGCCAGATGCCCTGGTCATCCTTTTCCAGGTTATCGATGCCGGTGAAGCCGGCCGCCTCGATGCGGCTGCGCGCCTGGCCCTCGGTGAAGCTGTTGGCGCCGGCGGTCGGGCTGGCGCTGGTCCGGGTGCCGCTGTCGATGGTGGCCGCCGGTGGCGTGCTCTCGCTGCGCGGCATCGCCGTCGTCGCACCGCTGCGCGCATCGGGCGCGGTGGTTGCACCGGCAGCCGGACGGTTGGGCGTTGCCGGCGTGGTCTGCGCATAGGACGGCATGGCGAAGGCGGTGCCGAGAAGCGCAAGGCCCAGAAGCGTCTTTCGCATCATTATATGTCCCGTGTGAGTGGTTGGGGCGCACGGGCTGTGCGCCTTCGCACCCTCAACGAGTCCCTAAGCAAAGCGTTCCGTCACGGCTCCCGGCAAATGCAACGCAGCGAAACGGAATGCCTCACGGTTGCGCCGCGGCGAAGCTGTCGCATTGCCGCGGGTCGCCGGCTTCGAGGCCACGGCGGAACCAGCGGACCCGCTGGGCGGAACTGCCATGGGTGAAGCTTTCCGGCACCACCGTGCCGCGCGACTGGCGCTGCAACCGGTCGTCGCCGACCGCCGCCGCGGCATTGATGCCTTCCTCGATATCGCCCGGTTCCAGCACCGGCCGCTGCTGCTGCGTACGATTGGCCCAGACGCCGGCGAAGCAATCCGCCTGCAGCTCGACCCGAACCTGCAGGGCATTGGACTCGCGCTCGCCCAGACCACGGCGCTCGCTCTCCACCCGGCGCAGCGTGCCGATCTGGTTCTGCACGTGATGGCCGACTTCATGCGCGATGACATAGGCGCGGGCGAAATCGCCGGGCGCGTTCAGCTTGCGCTCCATGTCGCGGAAGAAGTCGAGGTCGAGGTAAACTTTCTGGTCACCGGGGCAATAGAACGGCCCGGTCGCGGTCTGCGCGAAGCCGCAGGCCGATTGGGTGCCGCCGCTGAACAGCACCAGATTGGGCGGCTGGTAGGTATTGCCGGCGCGGCGGAAGGTGTCGCTCCAGACATCCTCGGTGGTCGCCAGCACCTGCGAGACGAAGCGACGGGCGCCATCCTGGGATGGGTCGACCGGCTCGCCCTGGCGCCGGGCCTGGCGTTCGTTGACCTGGCGTTCGTTGACTTGCGGATTGGGGGCTTGCGGCGCGTCGCCCCCGACGCCGGACAGGATGATGGAGGGGTCCACCCCGAAGAACAGCGCCACCAGCACCAGCACCACCGTGCCGATGCCGCCGCCGGCGATGCCGATCGGCACGCCACGACGACCGCCGCCGCCGCTGTCCCGCCGATCCTCGATATTGCCGCTTTCGCGCCCATCGCCGAGTTGCATCACCCGCCCTCCCGCTTGCGGCGGGACAACATCGGCGCGAGCGAATGGTTCCGGAGGCGGGCGTTATGCGTCGTGCAAAATGCCCGCCGCGCGCAACCGTTCCACCTCCGCCATACCCAGCAACGGACCGAGCACCGCGGCATTGTGCTCGCCGAGCTGCGGCGCCGGCCGGGCCAGGATGCCGGGCGTGGCCGACAGCCGTGGGACCATGCCATGCATCGGCAGCCAGCCATCCGGCATTTCGTCGTCCGGCACCTCGACCACCGCCTCGCGCTCGATGACATAGGGGTCGTGTTCGAGCATCTCGGCATCCATGATCGGGCCGATGGTGACGCCCGCGGCGTCGAAATGCGCCAGCACGTCGGCCAGCGTCCGCTCCGCGATGTAGCCGGCGATGATCGCGTCCAGTTCGACGCCATGCTGGACCCGGTCCACGTTGGTGCGGAAGCGCGGGTCGGTGATCAGCTCGGCACGGTCGATGCTGCGGAGCAGCTTCTCGGTCATGCCCTGGGTGCTGGCCGACAGGCAGACCCAGCCGCCATCCCGGGTCTGGTAGGCGTTGCGCGGCACCGCATTGGTGCTGCGGCTGCCGGTGCGCGGCTTCAGGCTGCCGGTCAGCTTCCAGTTGGCGAGCTGCGGCTCCATCATGGTGAAGATCGGGTCGAACAGGGTCAGGTCGATCACCTGGCCCTGGCCGGTCGCCTCGGCATGGCGCAGCGCGATCATCGCGGTCGCCGCGCCATAAAGCCCGGCATAGCCATCCGCCATGTACATCGGCGGCAGCACCGGCTCGCGGTCGGCGAAGCCGTTCACCGCGGCGAAGCCGGAATAGCCTTCGACGAGCGTGCCGAAGCCCGGCTTGTGGCGATACGGCCCGGTCTGTCCCCAGCCGCTGACCCGGACGATGACCAGCGCCGGATTGATGGCATGCAGCACCTCCGGCGCCAGGCCCATCAGCTCCAGCACGCCGGGCCGGAAGCTTTCGACCAGCATCGCCGCATCGGCGACCAGGCGCTTGACGATGTCGATCGCCGCCGGGTCGCGCAGCGTGAGGCAGACCGACAGCTTGTTGCGCGACAGCGTTTTCCAGGTGGTGGAAATGCCCTTGATGCGCCAGGCGCGCAGGGTGTCGCCCTCGGGCGGTTCCAGCTTGACCACCTCGGCGCCATGGTCGGCCAGCACCTTGGTCAGCATGTTGCCGGCGACCAGCCGGGAAAGGTCGACCACCCGCAGCCCATGCAGGGCGCCGGTGGCGGCGGGGTCGAAATTATGACGTCGCGGCATCATCGGGGGCGGGGTCATTCGGCGCGGATATTGGCGGCTTGGGCGACCTCGCGCCAGCGGGCAAGGTCGGCCTTGAGCACGCCGGCGAACTCATCCGGGCCGGACGGGGCCGGCGTCGCCCCCTCGGCGGCATAGATGCGTTGCAGATTGGCATCCGCCAGCGCCGCATTGGCCGCGGCATGGATGGCGGCGCGGATCTCGGGCGGCACGCCCTTCGGCGTCAGCAGGCCCCACCAGATCGAGACCTCGTAGTCGATCCCCTGTTGCCGCACCGTCGTCACCGCCGGCACCTCGGGCGGCAGGCCGCCATTCGTGCCGGGACCACCGGCGGCGGTTGCCGCGATGACCCGGACGCGGCCCTCGCGGATGGCGGCATTGGCGCTGGCGACGGTGGTGATCATCAGCGGGATGGTGCCGGCCACCAGATCCGTCACCGCCGGCGCGGTGCCGCGATAGGGGATGTGGTTCATCTGGATGCCGGCCCGCAGGCAGAAATACTCCGAGATGAAATGGTTGATGCCGCCGGCGCCGGAGGTGCCGTAGTCGATGCTGCCGGGCTTGGCCTTGGCCAGTGCGACCAGCCCCGCCACGTCGCGCGCGGGAAAGCCCGGGTTGACCATCAGGAAGAAGGGCGCGCGGGCCAGCAGCGCCACCGCATCGAAGCTGCCCTCCGCATCCCAGGGCGTCTTCTGCAACACCGCGGTGGTCGGGAAGGAGGATGAGGTGACCATCAGCG
>JAQGIA010000656.1 GCA_028291445.1 Belnapia sp. | reverse complement strand
GATGGACCGCGTCGTGCAGGTAGATGCTGGTCAGGATGGCGAAGACATAGGCCTGCAGGAAGGCGACCAGGATCTCGAACCCGACCAGGGCAACATTCATCGCCAGCGGCAGGGCCGCGCCGATGATTCCGACGACGCCAAAGGCCCCGCCGATCATGACGACGAAGGTGGCGAACACCTTCAGCATGACGTGGCCGGCGACCATGTTGGCGAAGAGACGAACGGAAAGGCTGATCGGCCGCGAGAGGTAGGAGATGACCTCGATCGGGATGATCAGCGGGGCCAGCGCCAGGGGCGCGCCTTCCGGCAGGAAATAGCTGAAGAAATGCTTGCCGTGGATCACCAGCGCCACGACCGTGACCACCACGAAGACCAGCAGCGCCAGGGCCAGGGTCACCGCGATATGGCTGGTGAAGGTGAAGGCATAGGGCAGCAGGCCCAGCATGTTGCCGAACAGCACGAACATGAAGATCGAGAAGACGAAGGGGAAATACTTCTTCCCTTCCTCGCCCACCTGGCCGAGCACGATGCCATGGACGAATTCATAGCCGCTTTCGGCCAGTGCCTGGATCCGGCCGGGGATGATGGCGCGCTTGGCGGTGCCCCACATCATCAACGCGGTGATCAGGCCGAAGACCAGCAGCATATGCGCGTTGGACTGGCTGAAGCGCACGGACTCGCCGAGCGAGCCGAGGAACGGCGTCAGCTCGAACTGGCTCAGCGCGTCGATAGCTTTGCCTTCAGCGGCCACTGCTGCAACTCCCGCGATTGACGCGTCAGATCTTCCGGTCCCCGGCCTTGCGAGCCAGGGCTTTGCGACCCCCGGGCGGTTTGAACAGCCGAAAGATGTTCATCACGCCGGCGGCAGAGCCCGCCACGAAAAACAGCAGGAAAAGCCAGGGTTTGGTCCCGAGCCATCGGTCCAGCAGCAGGCCGATGCCGACCCCGACCACCAAGGCCGAGACCAGTTCGACGCCGACGCGGAACCCGATCCCCATTGGACCGGGCGGAAGGCCCTGCTTGTCTCCTTCGCTCGGCCTGTCCAGACCCTGGCGGGTCCGGGCCTCACGAAGTCGCTGCTCGAAGCCGTCGCGCTCGTTCACCCTTGCTCCTCCTCCGGTCCGGCGGAAGGCATCGGGCTCGTAAGGCCCCCCCCGCGGAGTGTCAATCCACCGCGGGCCGCTGCCCGGTGCCAGCACTGCTTTTCCGGCGGTTAATGTGCCGGATAGATCGCAAAAAGACCTAGGCCGCCTCGAAAGCGCCGCTCTGCTGGCGCCATAGCCGGGCATAGACCCCGCCCTGGCGCAGCAGCGATTCATGGGTGCCTTCCTCGACGATCCGGCCATGCTCCAGCACCACCAGCCGGTCCATCCGGGCGATGGTCGACAGCCGGTGGGCAATGGCGATCACCGTCTTGCCCGCCATCAGCTCGGCCAACTGGTCCTGGATCGCCGCTTCCACCTCCGAATCGAGCGCGCTGGTCGCCTCGTCGAGTACCAGGATGGGGGCGTCCTTCAGCAGCACCCGGGCGATGGCGATGCGCTGGCGCTGGCCGCCGGACAGCTTGACCCCCCGCTCTCCCACATGCGCGTCATAGCCGGTGCGGCCGCGCCAATCCTCGAGCTGGCCGATGAAGCCCGACGCCGCCGCCCGGGCCGCGGCGGCCTCCACCTCGGCCACCGTGGCGTCGGGCCGGCCGTAGCGGATGTTCTCGCGGACCGAGCGGTGCAGCAGGGCGGTATCCTGGGTCACCACGCCGATGGCGCCGCGCAGGCTCTCCTGTGTCACTCCCGCAATGTCCTGGCCATCGATCAGGATGCGGCCCTGCTCGGGCTGGAAGAAGCCCAAAAGCAGGTTCACCAGGGTCGATTTTCCTGCCCCCGAATGGCCGATCAGCCCGACCCGCTCGCCCGGCGCGATCCGCAGGTTCAGCGCCTGGATGACCCCGGTATCCCGGCCATAGGCGAAATGCACCCCCTCGAAGCGGATCTCGCCATGCGGCTTGCCGTCATGCGCGACGAGCAGCGGCACCGCTCCCGGCGGGTCGGCCGCGGTCGGCGGCACCGCGATGGAATTCATCGCCTCCTGCACCACGCCCAGGTTCTCGAAGATGGCGGTGACGTTGAAGGCGACCCAGCCGGAGATATTGGCGATCTGCCAGGCCATCGGCAGGGCGGTCGCCACCGCCGCCAGGCCGATCTGCCCATGGATCCACAACCAGATGCCGGTCGCCGCCGTCGCCGTCATCATCGCCGCGTTCAGCAGCCCGAGCAGGAAGCCGTTCAGCGTCACCAGCCGCATCTGCCGCAGGAAGGCGGCATTCAGCCCGAGCACCCCGTCGCGGACGAAGGCATCCTCCTGCGCCGCCCGGGCAAAGAGCTTGACCGTCTGGATATTGGTGTAGCTGTCGACGATCCGCCCGGTGAGCAGGCTCCGCTGCTCAGAAGCCTTGCGCGAGCGGTCGCGCATCCGCGGCACCAGGATCCGCAGCAAGCCCGCATAGGCGAAGAACCAGGCGACGATCGGCGCCGCCAGCCGCCAGTCGGCATCCCCCAGCAGCAGCACCGCCGCCGTGCCATAGACCAGGATGTACCAGACGGCATTCACCACCTGGACCACGGTTTCGCGCAGGGCCGGCCCGGCCTGCATCACCCGGTTGGCCACCCGGCCGGAGAAATCCTCCTGGAAGAAGGGCAGCCCCTGGCGGACCACCTGCCAGTGGCTCTGCCAGCGCACCATGGAGGTGACGTTGCCGTTGATCCCCTGCTGGGTGATCAGGTTCTGCAGCAGCACCGCCCCCGGCCGGCCGAGCAGGATCAATGCGCCCATTCCCAGCAGGCTCGGCCAGGCCTCGGCCCAGAGCGTCTCCCGCGCATGGGTACTCAACAGCGCCACCAGCCGGCCGATCATCGCCGGGATGGCCGCATCCAGCAGCGCCACCAGCAGCCCGGCGAAGAACAGCGAGGCGAACAGCAGCTTCGCCTGGCGGATGAAGTGCCAGTAGAACCCGGCGAGGCTGCGTGGCGGCGGGCCTTCCGGCACCGGCGTGCCGAACAGGCGGGAGGCGGGCGTGCCCGGGGCGGCGACCGGATCCACCAGGCGTTCGAAGAAGCGGAAGGGCATGCGGCAACAACGCCCGCCGCCCCGTCCCAGGTCAAGCCTTCCCGCGCCGAACCACCCAACGGCATCACGAAGCGTTCAAACCTGGCGTCTGCCGGCCCTGCCGTTACATCGAACGAGGCTGTTCCTTCGATACAGTCAGCAGCGCGATTGGCCGTGCCCAGTCGCTGCCCGCCTGGGCACGCTTCCTCCCCGCCCTCCTCGCCGCCGTCTTCGGGCGGCGCGCCGCAATCTCCGGCTTCCTGCCGGAGCGGCACATCCTGCTGCATCCTGGCGGGTACACGCTGTGTCAGTGCCGCGCTGTCCGCCCCGGGCGCCGGGGGGGGCCGGGGCGGCTCGGCCGTAGCCATAACTCAGGGCGCCGCCTGCGCTCCCTCCACCAGCTCCACCGCCCGCCCCAGATCGACGCTCAGCAACCGGCTGACGCCGCGTTCCTGCATCGTCACGCCATACAGGCGGTGCATCCGCGCCATGGTCAGCGGGTGATGCGTGACGATCAGGAAGCGGGTGCCGCTTTCGGCCGCCATGCCATCCAGCAGGTCGCAGAGCCGCTCGACATTGGCATCGTCCAGCGGCGCATCCACCTCGTCCAGCACGCAGACCGGCGCCGGCTGGCAGCGGAACACCGCGAAGATCAGCGACAGCGCGGTCAGCGCCTGCTCGCCGCCGCTCAGCAGGCTCAGCGCCGAGAGCTTCTTGCCCGGTGGCTCGGCATAGATCTCGAGCCCCGCCTCCAGCGCATCCTCCGATCCGACCAGCGCCAGATGCGCCCGGCCGCCGCCGAACAGCCGGGCGAACAACCCCTGGAATTCGCTGTTCACCCGGTCGAAGACCGCCCGCAGCCGCTCGCGCCCCTCGCGGTTCAGCGACCCGATCGAGCCGCGCAGCTTGGCGATGGCGCTGCCGATCTCCTCCCGCTCCCGGGCGATGGTGGCGATCCGCTCCTCGATCTCGGCCATCTCGACATCGGCGCGCAGGTTGACCGGGCCCATCTCCTCCCGCTCGCGCGTCAGCCGCTCCAGCTTGCGCCGGGCCTTGTCCTCGGCGGCGTCCGACAGCTCCTCGGGCGGCGGCAGCGCGGCGCCTTCGCCGAGCCGCTCGGTGACCCGCTCCTCCACCGCCGCGGCCGCCGCATC
>JAQGIA010000284.1 GCA_028291445.1 Belnapia sp. | reverse complement strand
TCTTCCCCGAACGCCGCTACCCGGCGGTCAGCGGCCGGGAGGAACGCGCGGTAAAAGCCCGGCTGCTCGGCGTGATCTTCGAAGGTGCCGCCCCGGCGCCGCGCGACCGGCTGCTGCTCGGCCTGGCCCGCGCCACCGGGTTGCTGTCGCTCATCCTCGCCCCGGAGGAGCTGGAACGCGCCCGGCCGCGCATCGCCGAGGTGGCCGGCGGCGAGCCGCTGGTCGGCTCGCTCGATGCGGCGCTGCACGACATCCTCGATGACATCACCCGCGCCGGCTATCTGAGCTAGCCTCGCATCCCCCCGTTGTGCCGCCGCCGCCGCCCGCCTATGCGGAGACCATGACGGCCCCTCCCCCCCACTCTGAAACGCCCCGGCTCGAAGCTCTCCGGCTCGAAACCCTGGCCGGCCCGGCCCTCGCCGCCGCCCTGCCGGCTGCCCTGGCCGATCTCGCCCGGCTGCGCGGCGCGGTCTTCGCCGAATGGCCCTATCTGTATGACGGCGACGCTGCCTATGAGGCCGGCTACCTCGCCCGCTTCGCCGCCAGCCCCGGCGCGGCGCTGGTCGTCGCCTATGACGGCGCCCGGCCGGTCGGCATGGCCACCTGCCAGCCGCTGGCCGAGGCGCATGCCCCCGTGGTCCAGGCATTCCGCCGCCGCGGCCTCGATCCCGCCGGCGTCTGCTACTGCGGCGAAAGCGTGCTGCTGCCGGAGTATCGCGGGCGCGGCGCCGGGGTCGGCTTCTTCGCCGCGCGGGAGGCGCATGCCCGCGCGCTCGGCCTGACCGCGGCCGCCTTCTGCGCCGTGGTCCGCAATGTCAACGACCCGCGCCGCCCGGCCGGCTACCTGCCGCTCGACGCTTTCTGGCGGAAGCGCGGCTATCGCCCCCGCCCCGACATCTCCTGCGTGTTTTCCTGGCGGGAGCTGGGCGACGACCGCGAGACCCCGCATAGCCTCGGCTTCTGGCTGAAGGACCCGTTGTGACCCCGCTGCGTCTCGGCCTGCTGGCCTGGCCGGTCGGCCGCCCGGCGGATGTCGCCGCCTATGCCGCGCGGCTCGACAACTTCGTCGCCGAGGCCGCCGGCCGGGCCGACCTGCTGTTGCTGCCGGAATACGCCTGCGTCGAACTCGGCGCCGGTCTCTCGGGCGGCCCGGCCGACGAGGCCGCCGAACTCCGCGCCATGGTCGCCGCCGCCCCCGCCGTGCTGGAGGCCATGCGCGCCGTGGCCCGCCGCCATACCGTCTGGCTGCAACCCGGCACCCTGCCCATGGCAGCCGGGGATGGCCGCATCCTGAACCGCGCCCCGCTCATCGCCCCCGACGGCAGCCTGGCCTTCCAGGACAAGATGATGATGACCCGCTTCGAGGCGGAGCGCTGGGGCATCGCCCCCGGCGCCGGGCCGCAGGTCTTCGAGACGCCCTGGGGGCTGCTCGGCCTCTCGGTCTGCTACGACAGCGAATTCCCGAAGCACGTCCGCGCCCAGGTCGAGGCCGGCGCCTGGCTGATCCTGGTGCCGACCTGCACCGATACCATGCATGGCTTCAACCGCATCCGCTTCGCCTGCCAGGCCCGGGCGCTGGAGAACCAGTGCTTCGTCGCCGTGGCCCCGACCGTGGGCGAGGCCCCCTGGTCGGCCGCGCTGGACACCAATCGCGGCTTCGCCGGCGTCTTCGGCCCGGTCGACCGCGGCTTCCCCGAGGATGGCATGCTGGCCCGCGGCGCGCTCGATGCGCCGGGCTGGGTCTTCTGCATCCTGGATCCCGCCCGGCTCGCCACCGTCCGCCGCGAGGGCGCGGTGCTGAACCACCGCGACTGGCCCAGCGGCCCGGTCGAGCCGCCCCGGCCGGCGCGCTTCGGGTGACGCTGATCTACATCGCCGCCGGCGAGGCTTCCGGCGATATCCTCGGCGCCCGGCTGATGGCCGCGCTGCGCCGCCGCCGCCCAGGGCTGGCCTTCGCCGGCATCGGCGGCGAGCGCATGGCCGAGCAGGGCATCCAGAGCCTCTTCCCGATGCGCGAATTGTCGCTGATGGGCCTGCTGGAGGTGCTGCCCAACCTGCGCCGCCTGGCCCGGCGGATGGATCAGGCCGAGGCCGATGTGCTGGCCCGCCGCCCGGCCCTGCTGGTCACCATCGATGCCCCCGGCTTCACCCTGCGGCTGGCCGGGCGGGTCCGCCCGCATGGCATCCGGGTGCTGCATTACGTCGCGCCGCAGGTCTGGGCCTGGCGTCCCGGCCGCGTCGCCCGCATCGCCCGCGAGGTGGACCGCATCCTGGCCCTGCTGCCCTTCGAGCCGCCCTTCTTCGCCGCCGCCGGCATCCCGGTGACCTTCGTCGGTCATCCGGTGCTGGAAAGCGGCGCCGGGGCGGGCGATGCCGCCCGCTTCCGCGCGACGCATGGACTGGGCGCGGCGGAGGTGCCGGTGCTGGTCATGCCAGGCAGCCGGCGCTCCGAGGTCGCCCGGCTGCTCGGCCCCTTCGGCGAGGCATTGCGGCTGACCGAGGCGGCGATGCCCGGCCTGCGGCCCGTGGTGGCGCTGGCCGGGCCGGTGGAGGCGGCGGTCCGCGCCGGCACCGCGCATTGGCCGCGCCCGCCCATCCTGGTGCGCGACCCGGGCGAGAAATACGATGCCTTCGCCGCCGCCGCCGTGGGCCTGATCAAATCCGGCACCTCCAGCCTGGAGGTGGCGGTGGCCGGCGTGCCGCATGTGGTCGGCTACAAGCTGAACCCGATCACCGCGGCCATCGTCCGCCGGCTGATCAAGGTGCCTTATGTCTCGCTGGTGAACCTGCTGGCGGAACGCGCCGTGGTGCCCGAGCTGCTGCAACAGGCGTGTACCCCCGAGGCATTGGCGGCGGCGCTGCTGCGGCTGCTGCGCGACCCCGATGCGGCCGCCGCCCAGCGGGCCGGCTTCGCCGAGGTGCTGGCCCGGCTGACCCCGCCGGAGGGCCTGCCGAGCGAGGCGGCGGCGGCGGCGGTGCTGGCGATGCTGGATGAGGCTTGCGAAGCGAACGCCACCGTTGTATAGGATTTTTGTCCTGTCGTGCCATCTGGCCTCGGTGCGGGCTCGGCATAAAGCAGCTTAAATTCAATTTTCCGTACTGCATAATATTGCAATAACAGCTAATTATCTGATAGTACTAATGTACCATACGAAGCGAATTTTAGCCGCCTTGAGCCAGATTTAGCCCTCCTCGCCACCCGTCCCCACCCGGTCTAGCCTGCCGCCGCCACCCATGGCCCCGGCGGCAGGGCCCCATCAAGGACGACGCGCATGAACCTCGCCCGCTTCCCCCGCATCCGGCTCGGCCATTTCCCCACGCCGCTGGAGCCGATGGAGGCGCTCACCCGCCATCTCGGCGGCCCCAGGCTGTGGATCAAGCGGGACGACTGCACCGGCCTGTCGACCGGCGGCAACAAGACCCGCAAGCTGGAATACCTTTGCGCCGAGGCGATCGCGCTCAAGGCCGATGTCCTGATCACCCAGGGCGCGACGCAATCGAACCACGCCCGGCAGACCGCCGCCGCCGCGGCCAAGCTGGGCCTCGCCTGCCATATCCTGCTGGAGGACCGTACCGGCTACGCCGATGCCGCCTATACCCAATCCGGCAACGTGCTGCTCGACAAGCTGCACGGTGCCCAGGTTTCCCGCCGCCCCGGCGGGGCCGACATGCCGGCCGAGATGGAGGCGCTGGCCGCCGGCCTCCGCGCGAAGGGCCACACCCCCTATGTCATCCCCGGCGGCGGTTCCAACCCGGTCGGCGCGCTCGGCTATGCCAATGCCGCGCTGGAATTGCTGAACCAGGCGGCGGAGATCGGGCTGCGGATCGACCATGTGGTGCATGCGACCGGCAGCGCCGGCACCCAGGCGGGCCTGGTCGCCGGGCTGGTGGCGCTAAACAGCGGCATCCCCGTCCTCGGCATCGGCGTCCGCGCCCCGCGCGAGAAGCAGGAGGCCAATGTGCTTGCGCTGGCCCAACGTACGGTGGCGCATATGGGCCTGCCAGGCATCGTCCGGCCGGAGCATGTGGTGGCCAATTGCGACTATGTCGGCCAGGGCTACGGCATCCCGACCCAGGGCATGGTCGAGGCGGTAAAGCTGCTGGCCGAGAAGGAAGGCATCCTGCTCGACCCGGTCTATTCCGGCAAAGGCATGGCCGGGCTGATCGACCTCATCGGCAAGGGCTATTTCAAGCCGGAGGAGAATATTGTCTTCCTCCATACCGGCGGCTCGGTCGGCCTGTTCGGCTATCCGGAAGCCTTCGAGGTCCCGGCCGGCTAGACCCCGATCGGCGCCAGCGGATGCGCCGGCCAGAGTCTAGCTTGTTGTTCCGTCGCATGATTCACGCTTTTCGGTGATTCCACCTCAAGCGATCATGCTTCAACTCCGGATCGCCGCCTCCACCCGCAGCGCCGCATCGAGCGCGGCGAGCCCGACCGCGCCGCTGGCCTCGACCGGGGCGCCCTGCTCGATGCTCGCGAGGAAGGCGGCCTGTTCCGCCTCCAGGCTGTCATGCTCGGTCCAGGTGGCGCGGTCGATGCCCCAGCCGGGCATGGTCGCCACCGGCTCGGCGCCACCCGGGCGCACCGTCTCCAGGCTGCGGGCCAGGAAATCCACCCGGGTTTCCCCGGCCGGGCCGAGCATCCGCAGCCGCCGCTCCAGCCCGATGCTGATCCGGCTGGCGGTCACCGTCGCCGTGGCGCCGCTTTCGAAACGCAGCATCGCCACGGCGAAATCCGGATGCGCCGACATCACCGCGGCCCCCACCGCCCGCACCTCGGCCAGCGGCGAGGCCGCCAAGGTCAGCACCAGGTCGAGGTCGTGGATCATCAGGTCGAGCACCACGGAGACATCGAGGCTGCGCGGCCGGAACGGCGCCACCCGCGTCGCTTCGAAGGCCAGCGCCCCTGCTCCGGCGCCGCTCGCCGTCAGGGTGCGGATCGCCGCCGAATAGCGCTCGATATGGCCGACCTGCAGCACCAGCCCGGCAGCCGCGGCGGCGGCGATGATCTGCCGCGCCTGCTCCGTGCTGGCGGCGACCGGCTTCTCGACGAAGACATGCCGGCCGGCGGCGATCGCCAGCATGGCATGGCCGTGGTGGAAGGCGGTCGGCGCGGTGATCACCACCGCATCGCTGGCGCCGAGCAGCGGGCCTACCTCCAGTGCCGGGACGCCGCATTCCGCCGCGACCAGCGCGGCACGGGCCGGATCGGCGTCGAAGACGCCGGCGAGGACGCCCCGCGCCGCCAGCTTCAGCGCATGGAATCGCCCGAAATGCCCAACGCCCAGGACCCCGACCCGCACCGCCATCCGCCTATATCCCCGTCATTCATTGGCCGCCGCTCTAGCAGTCCCGGCAAAGGGTTGCATCCCCGGTCCCCGGTCGTCACATTCCCGGCGAATTCGCCCCAGCGTCCCCAGCAGGGTTCGCCAGTCCCGTGAGCAGCCGCACCCCATGATGTTCTTCGCCCGCTGGAAGACCCTGGCCATCCTGGCGGTCTGCCTGCTGGGGGTGCTGCTCTGCACCCCCAACCTGTTCCCGAAGGCCGCGTTGCCTTCCTGGGCGCGGCAATTCTCCCTCGGCCTCGACCTGCGCGGCGGTTCCTACCTGCTGCTCGAAGTCGACATGGATGCGGTGGTGAAGGAACGGCTGGAAAGCCTGGCGGACGCCAGCCGCACCCGGCTGCGCCAGGCCAATATCGGCTACGTCAACCTGGCCGCCGAGCCGGCCAACCGCCGGGTGACGCTCAGGGTCCGCGACGTGGCCCAGCTGCCCGCCGCCGTCACCCAGATGCGCGAGCAGGCCAACCAGATCCCGACCAGCATGGGCGCCACCACCCCGGATATCGAGGTGAGCTCCACGCCCGACGGCACCGTCACCGCGGCGCTTACCGAGGTCGGGCTGCGCGCCAAGGCGAGCGGCGCGGTGGAGCAGTCGATCGAGATCGTCCGCCGCCGGATCGACGAGACCGGTGTCTCCGAGGCGCTGATCGCCCGCCAGGGCCAGTCCCGCATCCTGGTGCAATTGCCGGGGGTCGAGGATCCGAACCGGATCAAGCAGTTGCTGGGCAAGACCGCCCGGATGACCTTCCATCTGCTGGACGAGACCGCCAACCCGACCAGCCCCACGCCGCCGCCGGGGGTGATGTTCCTCAGCGGCGAGGGCCGCGGCGGCCAGCCGGAACGCTATGCGGTGCGCCGCCGGGTCGAGGTGGATGGCGCCAACCTGACCGACGCAAGGGCCGGGCAGGACAACCGCAACGGCGAATGGGTAGTCAATTTCACCTTCGATTCCGTCGGCACCCGCCGCTTCGCCGATGTGACCCGGGCCAATGTCGGCCGGCCCTTCGCCATCGTGCTGGACGAGAAGGTCATTACCGCGCCCAATATCCGCGAAGCCATCACCGGCGGCCGTGGCCAGATCAGCGGCAATTTCAACGCCGCCAGCGCCAATGAGCTGTCCGTCCTGCTGCGCGCCGGCGCGTTGCCGGCGCCGCTGACCGTGGTCGAGGAACGCAGCGTCGGGCCGGAGCTGGGGGCGGATGCGATCCGCGCCGGCATCCTGGCGCTGGCGCTCGGCGCCATCTTCGTCTTCCTCTACATGGGCCTCGCCTACGGACTGTTCGGCTGGCTCGCCGACATCGCCCTGCTGGTGAACATCATCCTGCTGCTGGCGGCGCTCTCGGTGCTGGAGGCGACGCTGACCCTGCCGGGCATCGCCGGCATCGTGCTGACGCTCGGCACCGCGCTCGACGCCAATATCCTGATCAACGAGCGCATCCGCGAGGAATTCAAGAACGGCAGGCCGCCGCTGAGCGCGCTGGAGGCGGGCTTCACCAAGGCCTCCGGCACCATCATGGACAGCAACCTGACGAACCTCATCGCCATGGCCTGCCTCTATGGTTTCGGCAGCGGGCCGGTGAAGGGCTTCGCCGTCACGGTCGCCATCGGCACCATCGTGCAGATGTGGACGGCGACGACCCTGGTCCGGCTGATGGTCTCCTGGTGGTACCGCAAGACCCGGCCGACCACCTTGCCGGTGCTCGAGGATGGCCGCGGCTTCTGGGGCCGGCTGGCGCGGCCGCTGTTCCGGATCGTGCCCGACGTGACGCGCATCCCCTTCATGAAGGGCGCGCGGGCCGGCCTGCTGGTCTCGGCCGTGCTCTCGACCGCCTCGCTGATCGGCGCCTTCTATCCGGGGCTCGACAAGGGGATCGACTTCAAGGGCGGCATCGTCATGGAGGTCCGCACCCCGGGTCCGGCCGATCTGGCGCGGCTGCGCAGCACCGTCTCCGGCCTCGGCCTCGGCGATGTCGGGTTGCAGGCCTTCGGCGATGCCGAGACGGTGCTGGTGCGCCTGCCGGTGCAGGCCGACGAGGGCGGCACCCAGCAGGCGGTGAATGCGGTGCGCGGCGCGGTCGAGCAGGTGGCGCCGGGCACCCGCATCCTGCGGGTGGAAGCGGTCGGCAACCGGGTCTCGGACGAGCTTTTCCTCGGCGGCATGATCGCGCTCGGCATCAGCCTGCTGGCGATGCTGGTCTACATCTGGTTCCGCTTCGAATGGCAGTTCGCCATCGCCGCGATCATCACCCTGATCCTGGACACCACCAAGACGGTCGGCTTCATGGTTCTGTTCGGCGTGGAGTTCAATCTGACCACCGTCGCCGCCATCCTCACGGTCATCGGCTTCTCGGCCAACGACAAGGTGGTGGTCTTCGACCGGATGCGGGAGAACCTGCGCAAGTACAAGACCATGCCGCTGCGCCAGCTGGTCGACCAGTCGATCAACGAGACGCTGAACCGCTCGCTCGGCACCTCGATGACGCTGCTGCTTTCGGCGGTGCCGCTGGCGCTGTTCGGCGGCGATACGCTGTCCGGCTTCGCCTGGGTGATGCTGTTCGGGATCGTGGTCAGCGCCTCGTCCTCGGTCTTCATCGCCGCGCCGATCGTGCTCTATACCGGTGAGAACCGGCTGCGGCGCGGCACCGAAGTGCCCGCGCCGGCGCCGGGGAAAGATAAGGCGCGTGCCCCGGCCGGGGTCTGAGCATGCCGGGCGCCGGTCGCCGCGGCTTGCTGGCGGCGCTGGCGGCGACGCCCGCCGCCGCGGGACGGGCGCAGGGCCAGGTTCAGGGGGGCCCATCTCAAGGGGGCCAGTCTCAAGCAGGCCAGTCTCAAGGAGGCCAGGCTTCGGCGAGGGCCGGATCCGTCACCCTGCTGGTCGGCGCGGCGCCGGGCAGTGGGCCGGATAGCTGGACCCGGTCCTTCGCGCCCTTCCTCGAACGCCACTGGCCGCATGCCGTCATCGGCATCCGCAACCTGCCCGGCGAGGGTGGGCTGGCCGCCGCCCGTGCCATGGCCGAGGCCCCGCCGGATGGCAGGCTGATCGGCAGCGTCGCCACGCCGCAGTTGCTGGCCCGGCTGGTCGAGGCCGATGCAACCGCGCTGTTGCCACGGCTCGATTTCCTCGCGGCGGTGGCGGAGGAGCCGCTGGTGCTGGTCGGCCATCCCGGCACCGTGCCGGATCTGGCGATGCTGCGCGAGCTGGCGACGCTGCGCGGGCTGGCGGCGCGGGCCACGCTCGGCACCCCACCGCAGGGCAGTGCGGCACAGCTGGCCGGGGTTGCGCTTGGCCTGGCGCTGCCGCTCGGCCTGCTCGCCTTCGCCAATGCCGCCGCGGCGCGGGAAGCGGTGATGGCCGGCAATATCCCCTGCGCCATGCTGGCCGCGCCGCAGGCCATCGCGGCGCTGCGCGACGGCCGGCTGGCGGGCCTCGGCATCGCCCAAGCCCTGCGCAGCCCGCTGCTGCCGGAGGTGCCGACCCTGCGCGAGCAGGGCATCCCGCTGGTGCTGACCGCGCATCGCGGCTTCGTCCTGCCGGCCGGCGTGCCGCCAGAGCGGACCGAGCCATTGGTCCGCGCCTTGCGCGCCGCGACGGGCGACCCCGAATTCGCCGCCCAGGCGGAGGACCAGGGTTATGTGCCGAGCTTTCTCGGCCCAACGCTCTGGACGCCCCTGCTGCGGCGGAGTGCCACGGAGCTCGCCAATCGTTGGACAATCGATCCCTGGGTGGCCCGGCGCGACTGAAGCCGCTTCCCGGCCCCAGGCCCAGCACTCAGTTTTTTAACCATTGTCTCGTAAAACAGCAAGATTATCTAAAATTTCAGTAGCAGGCCTGAGGTAAGGTGCCTAATGTGCGGTTATGCGCATTATGAGACTGCTGTACCGTTCCGATCGTGCCATATCCTGGGCATTACCCGCGCTTCCTGCATTTGATTGAGGCCAAGCAGATCTTTTTTGGCCGGCTGCTGAACGATCGGCAAGGTTGCTCGTTGTCATGGTGATGTCCCGACCGGCCGTGGGGCCTTTATCCGGCCCGATCGCATCGGCAGCGACCTGCAGAGACATCTCCGGTGACCCGGTTCGATTCGGCACGACCATGGCGTCAGCGGAGCATGGATAATGGATGCAGGGATCCCACCGCCGGCGCCGACCAGCCTGACCATCGAGCGCCACCTGACCATTGAGAGCCAGCGGCTGCAGGATGCCAAGGCGCTGGCCGCCGGCCTGCGCAACGGCGAAGTCGTGGTGCATTACCAGCCGGTGGTGCGGCTGGCGGACCGTCGCCCCGTCATGGTCGAGGCCTTGGCGCGCTGGCAGCGGGTACCCAAGCCGATGTCGCCCGACCGTTTCGTGCCATTGGCGGAAAGCGCCGGCCTGGTGCGCGCGCTCTCGATGCGGGTCGCCCATCAGGCGGCGGCCGAGGTCGCACCCTTGTGGCAGCGGCTGCGGCTGCGCGTCTCCATCAACCTGCCGCTGGGCCAGCTGCTGGCGCCGGATCTGCCGGCCTGGCTGCATCAGGTGCTGCGGGCCGGCGGCCTGCCACCCGGCCAATTGGCGTTGGAGCTGACCGAGACGACCGAAGTCAGGGACCGCTCGACCCTGCGCCGCGCCCTGCTGCGCATCCGCCGGGCCGGGCATCGGGTGATGCTGGACGACCTCATCCTGGGGGACGATCGCGCCTGGCTGCTCGGCCTGCCCTTCGGCGCCTTCAAGCTCGACCGCTCGCTGGTGGAGCGGCTGCCGGACGAAGCCCAGGCGCGGCACGAGGTGAAGCGCCTGGTGCGGCTGGCCGAGGCGGCCGGCCAATACGTGATCGCCGAGGGGGTTTCGGATGCACGGATCTGGGCGGCGGTGCGCCGCCTCGGTGTCCACCATGCCCAGGGCTATATGATCAGCCGGCCGATGCCGGCGGGCGAACTCCATGCCTGGTGGAGTAGCTGGCGCTCCGGCCGGATGGCCGAGACCGCCGTCGAGGGCTAGACCAAACGGGTCGGTTCAGGGCAGCAGCAGCCGAGCCAACATCGGGCGCAGGCCGGACTGGCCAAGCCGCGCAGCGGTTTCCCGCAGGCCGGCAAGCTCGGCCACCGCATCGGCGACCTGGCTTTCCAGCAGGCTGCGGCGCTGGGTTTCCGCAGCCAGTTGTTCCGCCGCCGCCATTGCCTCGGCCTGCGCCGCGGCGAACCCCGCCTGGCTGGCGGCCAGTTCCTGCTGGACCCTGGTCAGCTGGTCCTGGCGCCGCTCGACCTCCCGCTCGGCCAGATCCAGGGTCTGACGCAGCCGCGCCAGCTCGGGCCCGGCCTCGCGAAGCTGGTCCAGCTCGGCCTCCAGCTCGGCGACCCGCTCCGGCAGGAAGCTGGTGTCGCCGGCGCTGATGCCATCGAGCAGCCTGCGCACCCCGGGCACCATATCCTTCGGGATCCAGCCGCTGACATTGACATTGCCCAGCGCTCGCTGCTCGGCGGCGAAGATTTCGCGCTGGCGCTTGGCGTCCTGCAGGGCGGCTTCGCGGGATGACGCTGCATTCGATTCGCTCATGGAATCCCCTATTCGCCGGCGGCTCCGCCGAGACGGCAGCCGGGCCGGCAATCCCCGCGGTCCTGCGGCGATGCGTGTGCTACCGCCCGGTTTACCGCAGTGCGGTATGAGGATCAATGAATCGGCGCAACCGTGCTTTGGGCAGACCGGGCTTCAGGCATAGGCGCGGCGGTAGAGGTCGATGATCTCCGCCTCGCTCGGCACCCGTGGGTTGTTGGCGGGGCTGCCGGAGGCCAGCGCCTGCTGCGCCATCAGCGGCAGCAGGCCTTCCCAGCGATTGTCGCCGATGCCGTAGTCCTTCGGCGTCGGCACGCCGAGTTCCTTGTTCAGGGCGCGGAGTTCTTCCAGCAGCTTCGAGCCGGCATCGGCATCGGTATCCTCCCGCGTGGCGACGCCGATGGCCCGCGCCGCCTCGGCATAGCGCGGCAGCGCCTCGCTCAGGCCGAATTCGGTGACGACGGGCAGCAGCATGGCGTTGGAGAGGCCGTGCGGGACATGGAAATGCGCGCCGATCGGGCGCGACATGCCATGCACCAGCGCGACCGAGGAATTGGAGAAGGCAAGGCCCGCCTGCATGGCGCCGAGCATCATCGCCTCCCGCGCCATGGCGTTGTCTGGCTGGTGGTAGGCGGGCCGGAGATGGCGGCCGATGAGTTGCATGGCGGAAAGCGCCAGGCTGTCGGCATGCGGATTGGCGCGCTTCGAGACATAGGCCTCCAGCGCATGGGTCAGGCTGTCGATGCCGGTATCGGCGGTGGTGCGTTGGGGAACACTGAAGGTGAGCTCGTAATCGACGATGGCGGCGAGCGGCAGGGCGCCGAGGCCGGCGATGAGCATCTTCTCGTCGGTTTCGGTGTCGGTGATGACGGTGAAGCGCGTCGCCTCGGAGCCGGTGCCGGCGGTGGTCGGGATGCAGAGAATGGGGACCAGCCCGTGGTCGGCCTGGGCCGGGACCTTGAAGCTGCGCATCTTCACCCCTGGGGGCGCGGCGGCGAGGATGGCCATGGCCTTGGCGGTATCCATCGGGCTGCCGCCGCCGAAGCCGATGAGGCCAGCATGGTCGCAGCATTTGAGCACGGCGGCGCCGGCCTCGACGACGGTATCGGTCGGGTCCGGGACGGTATCGGCGAAGACGGCGAAGACGATGCCGGCAGCGCGGAGCGGGGCGAGCAGGGCGCGGTCGAGGGTGCCGGAGGAGAGCATCCAGGGGTCTGTGACGATCAGCGGACGAGAGAGGTTGAGGAGGCGGAGAACCTCGGCAGCCTGGGCGACGGCGCCGCCGCCGATGCGCATGAGGCGCGGCGAGACGATGGTGGCGGTCATTGGGTGGGTCCTCCCCTGGGGGTTTGGGGCGGAGGATAGGCGGGGTGGGGCGGGGAAGGAAGGTTGGCGACGGACAGGAAGCCTATCCTTCGGCACAGAATAGTTCGTGCCGGCTTCACGGCTTAAATCAAAACGACCCCAGGCTGCATCCAAACCGATGGCATCCGATTTTAGTTGCATGGTCGCAATATATGAAATAAGAAATATTCGTGGCGATGATTGCGTAATGATTGCTGGGCTTTGGGGCCGAATTAATTCGGCTGTGGCCGCTATTTGTTGCCGAACAACCACTCGTATACATATCTACGTAACTTAAGAGGACTTAATGCCCGTATTTATTCCACGCCTTATGGGTGTATTTCTTCTTGCCGGTTTGATGCCGGGCTGCGCAACGATCACCACTGGCTCCACTCAGGGCATCTCGGTGATTTCGGAACCAGCGACCGCATCCTGTGCCCTGCAACGCGAGGGGGCGATAGTCGGCGTGGTCAATCCGACGCCAGGCACTGTGCAGGTCAGTAAGTCGGTTCGGGACATCAGCGTGCGCTGCACTAAACCCGGCTATTCCGCAGGTGTGACCCCTTTGCCCTCGCAATTCCAGGCAGCGACTTTGGGTAATATTCTGCTCGGCGGCGTCATCGGCATCGTCGTCGATGCGGCGTCCGGTGCAATGGGCCGCTATCCGGAGACGGTAATGGTTAATTTGCCGGCGGAAGCCTTTGGCACCGAGCAGGGGCGCGACGCGGCATTCCTCGATCAGGTGGCAGGAGTGCGGCGGAATTTCCAAGAACGGCTCGGACTGGTCCGGGGCCAATGCGGCACCGACAACAAGCTGCAGTGCGACGCGCGGGTGAGCGACCTTGAAACCGAACGCGACGCCGAGCTGACGCGGCTCGAGCAACTTCGTGTCGCGGCAAGAATCAGCGGCTGACCGAAGGATGGCACCGGAGCTAAGCCCTTGGCTCCGGTGCAAAGCAACGCCCCTGCCCTGCCCCTAGCCTCCGCTCCTCTCTGCGAACAACGCCAACCGCCGTGCCGCCACCGGCGTCAGCCCGCCGCTGAAATCATGCCCCGCCGGCGGCAGCTCCTGCGCGAAGTGGCAGGCGCTGTGGTGCCCCGGCCCGATCGCCACATCCGGCGGCTCGACCTCCCGGCAGACCTGCTGCGCCAACGGGCAGCGGGTATGGAAGCGGCAGCCCGGCGGCGGGTTCAGCGGGCTCGGCACGTCGCCACCCAGCGGCGTCACCCGGCCACGGCGGCGCGGGTCGGGATGCGGGATCGCGGCGAGCAGCGCCCGCGTATAGGGGTGGCGGGGATTGGCGAACAGGCTGCGCTTATCCGCCACTTCCATGATGCGGCCGAGGTACATCACCGCCACCCGGTCGGCCATGTGCTTCACCACCGCCAAATCATGCGCGATGAACAGATAGGCGAGGCCGAAGCGCGCTTGCAGGTCCTTCAGCAGGTTCACCACCTGGGCCTGGATCGAGACATCGAGGGCCGAGACCGGTTCGTCGCAGACGATGAGGTCGGGCTGCACCGCCAGCGCCCGGGCGATGCCGATGCGCTGGCGCTGGCCGCCGCTGAATTCATGCGGGAAGCGCTCGGCCTGCCAGGGGGCGAGGCCGACCAGGCGCAGCAATTCATGGACCCGGGCGGTGCGGCTGACGGCGTCGCCGATGCCATGGACGATGAGTGGCTCGGCGATGGCCTCGCCCACCGAAAGCCGCGGGTTCAGGCTGGCATAGGGGTCCTGGAAGATGATCTGGGCCTGGCGGCGCATCTGCCGCAGCGCGGGCGCGGAAAGGCCGGTGATATCGGCACCGTTGATGCGGACGGTGCCGGCGGAGGGCTCGATCAACCGCAGCACCAGCCGGGCGGTGGTGGATTTGCCGCAGCCGCTCTCCCCGACCAGGGCCAGGGTCTCGCCACGGTTCAGCGTGAAGGAGAGGCCATCGACGGCCCGCACGGTGCCGACCTGCTTGGCCAGGATCATGCCGCGCCGGACCGGCCAATGCTTGGCGAGGTCCCGCACCTCCAGCAAGGGCGCCGTCATGCGGCCAGCTCGACCGGGGCGCGGAGGCAGGCGACGTGGTGGCCTGGGCTGATCTCGCGCAAGGGAGGCGGCGCGATGTGGCAGGGCTCGGCGGCGAAGGGGCATCGCGGCGCAAAGCGGCAGCCGGGCGGCAGGGCGAAGGGCGGCGGGACGGTGCCCTCGATGGCCAGCAGCCGGGGGCGCTCCTCGTCCAGCCGGGGGACGGAGCCGAGCAGGCCGAGCGTATAGGGGTGCTGCGGATCCTCGAAGAGGTCGCGGGCGGTGGCGCGTTCCACCACCCGGCCGGCATACATGACGGCGACCTCATCGGCCATCTCGGCGACCACGCCGAGGTCGTGGGTGATGAGGATGATGGCCATGCCGGTCTCGGCCTGGAGGTCGCGCAGCAGGTCGAGGATCTGCGCCTGCACCGTCACGTCGAGCGCGGTGGTCGGCTCATCGGCGATCAGCAGCTTGGGCGCGCAGGCCAGCGCCATGGCGATCATCACCCGTTGCCGCATGCCGCCCGAGAGCTGGTGCGGGTATTCCTCGAAGCGGCGTTCCGGCGCGGGGATGCGGACGCGCGCCAGGGCGGCTATGGCGCGGGCGCGGAGGTCGCTCGCACCCGGGTCATGGGCGCGCATGGCCTCGGTGATCTGGGCGCCGATCGGATGCACCGGGTTCAGCGAGGTCATCGGTTCCTGGAAGATCATCGCCACCTCGCCGCCGCGGATGTGGCGCATGGCGGAGGGCGGCAGGGTCAGCAAATCCTGGCCATCCAGCAGCACCCGGCCAGCGGCGATGCGGCCGGGGCGCGGCACCAGGCCCATGACCGAAAGCGAGAGCACCGACTTGCCGCAGCCGCTCTCGCCGACGATGCCGAGGGTGCGGCCGCGGGCGACCGCGAGGTCCACGCCATCGACCGCGGCGAAGTCGCCGGCCGAGGTGCGGAAGCGGGTCTGCAGCCCGCGCAGCTCCAGCAGCGGCCCGGCCCCGGAGGATTGATTCACTTCCAGAGGAAGCTCGGCGGCGAGATCTTATCCGCGCTGCGATGCGCCCAGTCGCGGTTGGGCACCTGTTCGGCGATGCGTTTCTGCGATTCGTGCAGATGCTCGGCGGCGGCGCGGTAATCCATGGTGAGGACCTCGCCATCCTTCACGACCTGCCGGCCATCGACGTACACGGCCTTCAAGGCGCGGTCGCCGGCGGCGTAGATGAGGCTGCGGATCGGGTCGCGGGCCGGGCGCATCATCGGATGGGTGATGTCGACCAGCACGAAATCAGCGCGGCAGCCGGTGGCCAGCCGCCCGATATCCTCGCGGCCGAGGGCGCGGGCGCCATTGACGGTCGCCGCCTCGAACAGCTCGGTGGTGGTCAGGCTGCGCGGGTCGGTCGCCTGGGTGCGGGCGA
>JAQGIA010000283.1 GCA_028291445.1 Belnapia sp. | reverse complement strand
GGACGGAAGCTCATACGGTCCTCTCCTGTCTTTCTGTAAACTCGGTTTCCTCGTCCGGCCGGGGCGCCCGCGGATACCGCCCAGCGGCCCGCTAGCACTCCCTCCGGAGGAGTGCCAGCGATGTAGGCCAGCCTCGCGCCCTCGTCAAGCGGCTTGCAGCACTCTCCGAGTGCGAGTGCTAAAGCGCTGATTTACCACATTTTTATTGCAATGCGCCTATCGGGTCGTGGCAAGCTTCCCGCCTGGCCCGCAGCCTGATCGGGGAAATCGAAGCCAGGGAACCGCCAACAGGAAAAGCCAGTCTGCCGCCGGCCCAGCAGTGAAAGGATCGAACCGCGTGCTCCAGCCCCTCGAACCCTTCGTCCGACTTCCCGACCTTCGGATCCCCGACTGGCGGCTGACCACGGCCGAAATCCTCTATCACATGCCGGACCACCCCGGCGTGCTGCAGACCTTCGTCTGGCAGAAGGTCGACCGTGCCCCGGTCTTCCCGGAACTGTCCAAATTCCTCGAATTCTGGCGCCGCGAAATCGAAGGCCCGCTGCATTCCGTCCGCGTCGCCTCGCCGGCGCTGATCCGCCCGACCGAGCTGCGCTACGCCAACGGCCAGTTCATCCTGCACTGAGTCCAGTGCCGGGGCGGGCTCAGTCCTCCAGCGCCCGCCCCGCCCGATGCCGCCGCAGCAGCCAGAAGCCGATGCCGACGGAGCCCAGCAGCAGCACCGCGGAAAGCCCGAGCTGCCAGGCGCCATCCACCCTGACCCCCTTGCCCAGCAGCGCGAAGACCAGCGTCTGCGGCAGATAGCCGATCGCGGAGGCAGCAAGGAACGGCGGCAGGGCAATCCCCGCCATCCCCGCCAGCAGGTTCAGCGCCAGGTTGTTGCCCAGCGGCAGCAGCCGCAGCGCCAGGGTCGCGCCGAAGGGACTATCCGCCAGCGTATCGCGCAGCGGCCGCAGCCGCCGGCCGAAGCGCCCCGCCAGCCGCCGTTCCGCCCAGGCCTGGCCGACCAGCCGCGCCCAGGCGAAGGACACCGCGCAGCCCAGCAGCTGCGCCAGCAGCGCCAAGCCGCCCCCCATAGCCGCGCCGAAAGCATAGCCGCCGAGGAAGGCCACTCCCTGGCGCGGCACGCCGACGGCGGTCGCCGCGGTGCCGACCAGCAGGAACAGCGCCTCCCCCCACAGCCCCTGGCCGCGGATATTGCTGTCCACCCATTCGGTGCCCAGCGCGGCGCCCAGCCAGCGCAGCAGCAGCCCGGCCACCACCAGCCCGGCAGCCAGCAGCAGCAGCTTGGCGATCGCCCGGGCGCGCGGCGTCACTCCGGCCTGTCCACCGCCGGCTCCTCCAGCATTGGCGGCTCATCCAGCATTGGCGGCTCGATCACTAGCGGCTCAATCACCGGCCGCGTGCCGCGCCGCTGCAGCCAGGCGACGCCCAGCAGGTCGAACAGGCTGACCGCCAGCCGATCGAGCGTGCCGTAGTTGGAAATCCCGCGCAGCCGCGGCCGGTGGTTCACCGGCGCGCTCACCACCTCGCCGCCCTGCCGCAGCACCAGCGCCGGCAGGAAACGGTGCATGTGATCGAAATGCGGCAGCGCCAGGAACAGGCTGCGTGAAAACACCTTCAGCCCGCAGCCGGTGTCCGGCGTCGCATCGCCCAGCAGCCGGGCGCGAATCCGGTTGGCGATCCGGCTGGACCGCCGCTTCACCCAGGAATCCTTGCGCGTCACCCGATGGCCGGCGACCAGGATCATGGCCGCCCCGCCAGCCACCTCGGCCAGCCGGGCATGCGCCAGCAACCGCGGGATATCGGCCGGGTCGTTCTGCCCATCGCCGTCCAGCGTGGCGATCCAGCGGCCGCGCGCCGCCCGCACCCCGGTGATGACCGCCGCCGACTGGCCGCAGCTCGTGCGATGGCGCAGGAAGCGCAACGGAGCCTCGGGCGTCGCCTGCCGCCGTGCCATTTCCAGCGCTGCCGGCGTGCCATCGGTCGAGCCGTCGTCGACATAGACGATCTCATGCGCCACCCCGGCCAGGGCGGCGCCGATCTCGGCGACCAGCGGCGCGATGTTCGGTGCCTCGTTGCGCACCGGGATCACGACGGAAACCAGGGGTGGCGGGACCGTGCCGGCATCGGCCGACGGGGCGCCGGCCGCATCGGGGGCGTGTTGCATCGCAGCGGTGCGGTAGCAGCCGGTCGCGCCGAGGGCAAGCAGGCCCCCTTCCACCCGCGGCTTGGTTCCAGCGCCGGAGTTCCAGCGGCGGAGTTCCAGCGCCGAAGTTCCAGCGCCGGCCAATCCGCTTCCATTGGTGTCGCATCGCCGATGCCTGCCTATACTAAGGCCATGCCATTCGATGTTCCCGCGCGCGCCGAGCCGCGCAGCCAAACCCGCCGCCACCCCGCGCCGCGTGCCATCGCCCTCTGGCTGCTCGGCGTCGCCGGCATGGTCTGGATCATGGTGGCCATCGGCGGCGCGACGCGGCTGACCGGCTCGGGCCTGTCGATCATGGAATGGGCGCCGCTCTCGGGCATGCTGCCGCCGCTGTCGGAGGCGGAATGGAACCGGCTTTACCAGCTCTACCGGACCATTCCGCAATATGCGCTGGTGAACCAGGGCTTCGGAATCGAGGGCTTCAAGAACATCTTCTGGCTGGAATGGATCCACCGCTTCTGGGGCCGGCTGATCGGCCTCGCCTATGCGTTGCCGCTCGCCTGGTTCTGGCTGAGCGGGCGAATTCCAGCCGGGCTCAAGCCGCGGCTGCTGCTGCTGCTGGGCCTCGGCGGGCTGCAGGGCGCGGTGGGCTGGTTCATGGTCGCCTCGGGCTTCGAGGCGGATCGTACCGCCGTCTCCCCCTATCGCCTGGTCATGCACCTCGGCCTCGCGCTGCTGCTCTTCGCCGCGCTCACCTGGACCGCACTCTCGCTGCTGCGGCCGCGTCCGGCCGTGGCGGAGCCGGCCTTCCGCGGCCTCCGCCGGCACGTCAAGGCCGCCGCCTGGCTGCTGGTCGGGGCGATGCTGGCGGGCGGCTTCGTCGCCGGCAACCGGGCCGGGCTCGACTACAACACCTTCCCCCTGATGGCCGGCCGGCTGGTGCCGGAGGGCTATTGGCGGCTGCTGCCGGGCTGGACCAACCTCACCGCCAATATCGCCACGGTGCAATTCAATCACCGGCTGCTGGCGACGCTGGCCGGCCTCGCCGCGCTGGGCGCCGCCTTCACCGCGGCGCGGCGACTGGCCCCGAGCTTCGCCCGCAGCGCCTGCCTCGGCCTCGGTGCCGCCGTGCTGCTGCAATCCGCGCTCGGC
>JAQGIA010000262.1 GCA_028291445.1 Belnapia sp. | reverse complement strand
CTCAACCGCTCCCGCTCAGCCTTGGAGGCAAGGTCCGGCAGCTGCGGCGGGGCATAGCGGGTTGCGGCGAATGCCAGGGCACCCATGGGGACGTACTCCGATACCGAAGCATATGCGCTCCGGTATCGGAGAAACAAGCCTCAGCAGGGATTCGGCAGCACCGCCAATTCCTGCATCTGGCCGTTCACGCTGAACTCGCCGAATTCCATTTTCAGTTCATCCGCCACGCCGTTCTCGTAGTAGCGCAGCCCGACCTCGTAATCCGGGCTGCTGGCGCCGCCGGCGCTGCTGCTCGGCGTGCGGTCGAAGAAGGCGATGCGCATCCGGGCGCTGCCCAAGGAGGCGAGCACCGGGAAACGCTCGTTCGCCTGGGCCGGCTGCCAGGCCTGCAGCACGCTGGTGGTGTCCTGCGCCCCATCGGCACTGGTGCCGTCGAACAGCGGGACCACCAGCAGGCGCTGGCCGCCGCGCGCCGAAGCCAGGGCCCGGATGGTATGCAGCATGGGCAGCAGGGTGCCGGGCGGCAGGCTTTCCTGCTTGGTGTCCGGCTCGGTGTAACGGACGGTCCCGCCCTCGGGCGTCACCTCCGCATCGCCCGCCACCCGCTGGGACACGTTGCCCTGCGAGGTCTGGGTCAGCGAGAAGCGGATGGTCTTGCCGTCCTTGGTCTCATAGGTCGAGTAGTCGGAGGTGGTCTGCACATCCGTCCCGTCCCGGTCGGTCAGTGTCAGCTGGAAGCGCTGGCGCGTCGCCCAGCCGTCACAGGCGTCGATCACCTCGTACAGCATGACGCCATCGGCCCGGGCGATATCCGCATTGTCGCGCGCCCGGTCGAGGCTGAGGCGATAGGCGGCGCGGTGGCCCACCATCGCTTCCATCCCCGGCTCCGCGGCGCCCGGCGCGCCCGGGACCAGGGCGGCGGCGAGGAAGGCGGCGGCAATCCAGGGGCGGCGCAACGGCATGCGGATGTCCTTAAGGGCGAGGCGTATGACTTAGGAAGCCTTGGGCCCGGCTGCACCCTTTGCCTGCGGCAGGTCCAGCCGAATGTGCAGTTCCTTGAGGCGGGCCTGCTCGACCGGTGCCGGCGCCCCCATCATGAGGTCTTCCGCCTGCTGATTCATCGGGAAGAGGATCACTTCGCGGATATTCGGCTCATCCGCCAGCAGCATGACGATGCGGTCGATGCCGGGCGCCGAGCCGCCATGCGGCGGAGCGCCGTAGCGGAAGGCGTTGAGCATGCCGCCGAAACGGTCCTCGACGGTCTGCGCGGTATAGCCGGCGATCTCGAAGGCGCGGATCATGATGTCCGGGCGGTGGTTGCGGATGGCGCCCGAGGACAGCTCGATGCCGTTGCAGACGATGTCGTACTGGTAGGCCTTGATGTCGAGCGGATCCATGGTGTTCAGCGCTTCCAGCTCGCCCTGCGGCATGCTGAAGGGGTTGTGGCTGAAGTCCACCTTCCCGGTTTCCTCGTTCAGCTCGTACATCGGGAAATCGGTGACCCAGCAGAAGCGGTAGGTGTCCTTCTCGAGCAGCCCGAGTTCGTTGCCGAGCCGGGTGCGGACCTGGCCGGCGAATTTCGCCGCGGGCTCGGGCTTGTCGCAGGCGAAGAACACGGCATCCCCGGCGGCGAGGCCACAGGCTTCGCGGATGGCCGCGGCGCGCTCCGGCTCCAGGTTGCGGGCGATCGGCCCCTTGGCGCCCTCGGCGTCGAAGGTGATGTAGCCGAGGCCGCCGGCGCCGCTCTCACGCGCCCAGTCGTTCAGCTTGTCGAAGAAGCTGCGCGGATTGGCCCCGGCGCCGGGGGCGGGAATGGCGCGGACGATGCTACCCTTCTCGATGTTCCGCGCGAACAGGCCGAAGGCGCCGCCCTTGAAGTGCCCGGTCACGTCGCGGATGCGGATCGGGTTGCGCAGATCCGGCTTGTCCGAGCCGAATTCCAGCATGGAGGTTTCGTAGGGAATGCGCGGGAAGGGCGCCGGGGTGACGCTGCGCTTGGTGCCGGAGAACGCCGAAAACTCCTCGAAGACCCCGGCCAGCACCGGCTCGATCGCCGCGAAGACGTCTTCCTGCGTCACGAAGCTCATCTCGAAGTCGAGCTGGTAGAACTCGCCCGGGGATCGGTCGGCGCGGCTCGCCTCATCGCGGAAGCAGGGGGCGATCTGGAAGTAGCGGTCGAAGCCGGCGACCATCGCCAGCTGCTTGAACTGCTGCGGCGCCTGCGGCAGCGCGTAGAAGGTGCCGGGATGCAGCCGCGACGGCACCAGGTAGTCCCGCGCGCCCTCGGGGCTGCTGGCGGTCAGGATCGGCGTCTGGAACTCGGTGAAGCCCTGCTCCACCATGCGGCGGCGGATCGAGGCGATGACACCCGAGCGCAGCATCAGGTTGCGGTGCTGCTTCTCCCGCCGCAGGTCGAGGAAGCGGTAGCGCAGCCGCAGATCCTCGGGGAATTCCTGCTCGCCGGCCACCTGGATCGGCAGGACCTGGGCCTCGGACTGCACCACCAGCTCGCGCACCCGCAGCTCGATGGCGCCGGTCGGCAGCTTGGGGTTCACCGTGGCGCCCTCGCGGCCCACCACCTCGCCGGTGACGGTGACGACGCTTTCCGGCCGCAGCCGGTCGGCGATCTCGAACACCGGGCTGCCCTGGGCGATGACGCATTGGGTCAGGCCGTAGTGGTCCCGCAGGTCGAGGAACAGCAGCCCGCCATGGTCGCGCTTGCGGTGCACCCAGCCGGAGATGCGTGCCGTGCCGCCGGCGTCGGTGGCGCGCAGGGCGCCGCAGGTATGGGTGCGATAGGCGTGCATGGGGGCGGGGACCTGCAATTGCGTCGGAGCGCCGTAAGACGCGCCCGGGGCCCGGTATGTCAAGCCGAGGATGCGGGAGGACGGGCGGCTTTCCCTTCCCCGCCAGGGGGGCTAGATACCGGTAATGAGCCGTCGTCCGCCAGCCGCAGAGCCGATTCCGGCCCTGATCACCACCACCGCCGCCCTCGCCGCCCTGTGCGAGCGCCTGCGCGCCGAAACCTTCGTCACCGTCGATACCGAATTCATGCGGGAACGGACCTATTGGCCCGAGCTCTGCGTGGTCCAGTTGGGCGGCGAGCAGGAAACCGCGGTGGTCGATGCCCTCGCCCCCGACCTCGACCTGGCCCCGCTCGGCGCGCTGCTGGCCGACCCGAAGGTGGTCAAGGTCTTCCACGCCGCCCGGCAGGACGTGGAAATCTTCCTGCTGAAATTCGATGCGGTGCCGACCCCGCTGTTCGATACCCAGGTCGCCGCCATGGTCGCCGGCTTCGGCGACCAGGTGAGCTACGACCAGCTCTGCCGGTCGCTGGCGGATGCCCAGATCGACAAGGCGCACCGCTTCTCCGACTGGTCGGCCCGGCCGCTCTCGGCCTCGCAGATCGCCTATGCCGCGGCCGACGTCACCCATCTGCGGAAGATCTACACCGCGCTGACCGCCCGGCTCGCCAAGGAAGGCCGGCTCGACTGGGTGGCCGAGGAGATGGCCGTGCTGAACGAGCCCGGCACCTACCGGACCGAGCCCGAGAACGCCTGG
>JAQGIA010000258.1 GCA_028291445.1 Belnapia sp. | reverse complement strand
TTGCCTATCCGAACAGCATGTCGTTGGCCGCCACATTCCCGGCTCCGGCGAGGAAGACGCTGTCGCCTGCGGCATCGTAGGTGACCAGCAACCCGCCGATCCCGCCCTCGGTGGCGGCCTCGACATGGAGGTCGCCGCGGTTCAGCCCCATGAACTTCAGCTTGTCGAAGCCGCTGGCGAAGTCGGTGATGGTGACGTGGCCGTCGTCGCGGCCGAAGATGAACATGTCGCGGCCGCCGCCGCCGGTGAAGCTGCCGCCGCCGCTGCCGGCGTAGAAGCTGTCGTTGGCGCTGCCGCCGCTCGCGGTGGCGAAGCCGCTGCCGCCGTTCAGCACCAGGCGGACGGCGCCCTCGGTGGTAACGGTGTCGTGGCCGTCGCCGAGGCGGATCTGCGCGACCGCGCCGGCGCCGGTGTCGCCGGTGCCGGTCTCGGCCCGGTGGTCCAGGGCCGAGAGCCCGGTGCTCGTCAGGTGGATGGTGTTGTCGCCGCCGCCGGTGTGGATGAGCATGGTGCTGGCGGTGCCGCCCGAGGGGCTGCCATGGGCGACCCAGGTCAGGTGGTCGTCGCCGGCGCCCAGGGTGATGGTGCCGCCCTTGGCGTCGAGCACCAGCACATCCAGCGCGCGGCTGCCGGCGGCCCGCAGGTCGAGGTTGGCGATGGGGAAGTTGTCGACCGCGACATGGGTGCTCCAGGCGGCGTCCCAGGTGGCGGGGGCGGCCTGGATGGTGCCGACGCCGCCCCAGGCCGGGGTGGCGGTGAGGGTGGTGTAGTGGGTGCCGTCGAAATCCGCCGTCGTGGTGGCGACCGCGGCGGCCTTGCCCCAGGTGCCCGGGTCGCCGAACAGCGCGGCGAAGGTGGCGGGGGCGGCCGGGATGACCGGTACGGCGGCCTCGGTGAAGCCGAAGCTGACCGGGCCGTTGACGGCGAGCTTGGCGGTGGTGCCGGCGATGGCGGTGCCGTTGTAGGTGATGCCGTCGACATGCAGGTTGCGGTCGGTGGCGGCGGTGCCGCCCCAGCCGTCGTTGGTGAAGTTGACGGTGACCTTGTGGGCGCCGGCGGCCCAGTCGCCATGGACGGTGATGATGTCGTCCTGGCCGGAGGCGGCGGCGGCCCCGGCGGAGAGCGTGCCGCCGATCTGCTTGCCGTCGACGCTGATGGTGTAGAGCGCGGCGGTCTGCCAGACGTCCTGGCTGATCTTGAGGACGAGCGTGTCGGTGCCGGTGCCGATGGTGCGGGCGAGGGGGGTGGTGTCGACCCCGGCGGGCTTGGGGGGCGGCGGCGGCGGCGGCGGGCTGGTGACGCCCGTCCACTGGGACATGACGACATTGTCGATATGCGTGGTCACCACCTGCGGCGTCGAGGCATTGGGCGCGCCGCCCACCCAGGTCTCGCCCTTGGCACCGACATAGCCCATGGCGCCGAAGCCCATGGCGGTATCCGGGATGGCGGCGGGGTCGGTCCATTCGGCGACGGTGGTGCCGTCGATCTTGATGGTCAGCTTGGTCGGCAGCCAGATCATCGTGTAGTGATGCATCTGGTTCGGATCGAATGTGCTGAAGATCGAGCTGTACTGGTGCGACCCGTCGGTGCCGGCCCAATGCGAGCTGTGCATCGCCACACCCTTCGGCGCTTCCAGGATGTCGATCTCGCCGTCGCGCGGCCAGGCATCGGATTTCGGCCACATCAGGATGGCGGCGTGGGTCCCCTGGGCCGTCTCGACGCGGGCGTCGAATTCGACGGTGCCGTAGGTGATGGTATTGCCGGCCTTGAAGCTGTTGAAGCCGCCCGAGGTCCAGGAGCCGTTCGCCTGCCGGGTCTCGGTGACCTGCATCTCGCCGGCCCGCACGTTGACGTCGCTGGAGCTCCAGGTGAAGGCGCCATTCCAATAGGTACCGCCGTTGAAGGCGTAGCCCCATTTCGAGGCCTGGTACCCGTTGCTGAAATCATCCGCCAGAACGACGCGATAGCCATTGCCGCTGGCATCGGAAAATGTCGAGCCGATGGAAGACGCCATTGCTGAATACTCCACTTTCCCGTGATACACGCTTTTGTGATAAGCGCCCTACGCGGAGGGTGTATGTCGTATGCAACCTGCAATAGCAATCGCGAATGTGTGTGATCACATATCAAATATAATCTGCGGTTGATGGATGGGGCGGCCCACTCCCCTAAGTGATTGAAATTGCGAATTATTGCAGGATGGCCTGGCGTCGGATTGCCCGAGGCAGCCGGCTGGCCGGTATCCGGCCATGGCTCTGTCTAATTACGCGATAAAAATAGTATTAATGAATGACTGCAGGCGACAGTCCATTCACTCGGCGCGAAAACTGAGAATCAGCTACGCTGTTTCGCCGAAATTGCGGTCTGCAGCGCCCGCAGGGCTTGCGGCACGCCTTCGCCGGTCGCGCCGGACAGCAGAAGAACCGGCCGTCCCACCGCCCTTTCGAGCGCCTTCAACCGGCTGGCTCGCGCCTGGGAAGTCATCGCATCCAGCTTGTTCAGCGCCACCAGCTCGGGCTTCTCGTCCAGCCCGTGGCCATAGCCGGTCAATTCCGCCCGTACCGTGCGCCAAGCGCCGACCGGATCCGGCTGGCTGCCATCGATCAGGTGCAGCAGGATGGCGCAGCGCTCGACATGGCCGAGGAAACGGTCGCCCAGCCCGGCCCCCTCATGCGCGCCCTCGATCAGCCCCGGGATATCCGCCAGGACGAATTCCTCGGTCGCGTTCAGCCGGACCACGCCGAGCTGCGGATGCAGGGTGGTGAAGGGATAGTCGGCGATCTTCGGGCGGGCGGCGCTGACCGCGGCGAGGAAGGTGGATTTCCCGGCATTCGGCAGTCCGACCAGCCCGGCATCGGCGATCAGCTTCAGCCGCAGCCAGAGCCACAGCTCCTTGCCCGGCCAGCCCTTGTCGGCACGGCGCGGGGCGCGGTTGGTGCTGGTCTTGAAATGGGCATTGCCGAAGCCGCCGTCGCCGCCGTCGGCGATCACCACCCGGGCGCCGGGCACGTCGAGGTCGGCGAGCAGCGTTTCCTTGTCCTCGGCGAGGATCTGGGTGCCGACCGGCACCTTCATCACGACATCGTCGCTGCCCGCTCCGGTACGGTCCTGGCCGGCGCCGTTGCCGCCCTTGCGGGCCTTGAAATGCTGGGAGTAGCGGTAGTCGATCAGCGTGTTCAGCCCATCGACCGCTTCGATCACGATACTGCCGCCGCGCCCGCCGTTGCCGCCGTCCGGGCCGCCGAATTCCATGAATTTCTCGCGCCGGAAGGCGATGACGCCATCGCCCCCATCGCCGGCCTTCACCCAGACCTTGGCTTCATCGAGGAACTTCATGGGGATCGGTGCCTAAAACGACGATGGGGGCCGCGAGGCCCCCTGTGGATAAAAACGGGGCGGACAAAAACGGGGGACAAAAACGGGGCGGAAACGCGAACGGGGGCCGCAAGGCCCCCGTTGCATCATCCAAAAGGGGCATTACCCAAAAGGGCCACCACCCGGAAAGGCGAAGCCTATTCGGCCGCGAGGGCGACCGGCGGCAGCACGGAGACATGCACCCGGCCTTCGGCCCGGCGGTCGAACTTCACCGTACCGTCGACCATCGCATGCAGCGAATGGGTGCGGCCGACGCTGACGTTGCGCCCGGCCAGCATCTTGGTGCCGCGCTGGGTCACGATGATGTTGCCGGCCCGCACGACCTGCCCGCCGTAGAGCTTCACGCCAAGCCGCTTGCCGGCGCTGTCGCGCCCGTTGCGGGAGGAACCGCCAGCCTTCTTATGTGCCATGGTGTCTGCTTCTCTCTCAGGCTGCGGCGCTGTCGCTGCCGCCGAGCGGAGCGATGTCGCCGATCCGCAGGACCGTCAGATCCTGGCGGTGGCCGCCCTTGCGGCGGCTGTTCTGCCGGCGGCGCTTCTTGAAGATGATCACCTTCTCGCCACGGGCCTGCTTCACCACGGTCGCGGTGACGCTGGCGCCGGGGATGGTCGGCGCGCCGAGCGTGAGGCCGCCTTCGCCGCCCATCGCCAGGACATCGTGGAAGGTGATGGTGGCGCCGGGTTCGGCTTCAAGCTTCTCGACCGTCACGACGGCGTTCGGCGTCACCCGGTATTGCTTTCCGCCGGTGCGGATCACTGCGAATGTCATCGTGCGGTCCCAACTGGTCGCGCCTGGATTATCTGCCGGGGTCGGCGCGCCCCCGGGCGAGGTATTCGATATGAAAGCCGGCCAAGCATGGCCGCCGGCGGCGCAGTGAGCGCCTCCGGGAGGCGAGGCGTATAGACGCGGATCGCTGCCGGCGTCAACGCCGGGACGGCGAATCCTTCGCCCGAAGTGGCGGCAAGTCGCGCGCCCGGAACAGCAATCCGAGCCCCGCCAAGGTCACCATGCCGCCCGCCACATCGGTCCAGGCCAGGATTTCGCCCAGTAGCGCCCAGCCGAGAACCGCGGCCAGCGGCGGCGCGAGCAGTTGCAGCGCCGCGGCGGTCGCCGGCGGCAGCCGCTTCAACAAGGTGAAATACAGCGCATAGCCGCCGATCCCGACCACCACCACGCCATAGGCCAGCGAGAGCGCCGCGGTGAGGCTGGGCGGGCCGGGCAGCCGCTGCTCGACCAGCCCGGCCAGCAGCGCCAGCGCCAGGGCGGCGATGGCGGCCTGGATGGCATTGGCGGACCAGGCATCGACCCTTCCCCGCGCCGGGGCGAATACCAGGATGCCCGCCGCCTGGGACAGCGCCCCGCCGAGCGCCAGCAGCACGCCCCAGATCTCGAAGCCGGCCGCCCCGCGCCCGGCGCCGAGCACCGCGACGCCAAGCCAGCCGAGCCCCAGCCCCGCCCAGGCCAGCGGCGCGACCCGGCGGCCGAGGAAGGCCACCTCGCCCAGGGCGACGAACAGCGGTGCGGTGGAAGCCAGCAGGGCGACCAGCCCCGAGGGCAGGGTGAGGGAGGCGAGCCAGGACCCGGCGAGATACCCGGCCGAACCGAAGACGCCCATCGCCGCCAGCCGCCAGCCATCCGCCCGGCTCGGCCACTTCACCCCGCGCAGGACCAGCACCGCGACCAGGATGGCGCCGACGCAGGTGAAGCGTATCGCCAGCGCCGCGATCGGCGGCCATTCCGGCACCAGCCCCTTGATGGCGGTGAAGGCAGAGGCCCAGATCACGACGAACAATAGCCCGAGGCCGAAACCCGCCATGGGGCTAGTGCGAACCCCGAACGGATGGAAGCATCCGGCAGGGGTAATTCGCTGGGTAATTCGCCCAAGAAAATAAACGGCTGATGCGCATTCGGTGCGCCTTCCCGAACGGAATGCGCGCTAGCCGGTGGCGACCCCACGCCGGGCCAGCGCCGCCTCCAGCGTATTCTCCAGCAGGCAGGCGATGGTCATCGGCCCGACCCCGCCGGGGACCGGGGTGATGGCGCCGGCCCGCGGCAGGGCCTCGGCGAAGGCCACGTCGCCCACCAGCTTGCCGTCGGCGCCGCGATTGATCCCGACATCGATCACCGTCGCGCCCTCGGCGATCCAGTCGCCGCGCACCAGCCCGGCCCGGCCGACCGCGGCGATCAGGATATCCGCCCGGCGGCATTCGCCGGCCAGGTCGCGTGAGCGGGAATGCACCACCGTGACGGTGCAATCGGCCGCCAGCAGCAATTGCAGCATCGGCCGGCCGAAGATCTGGCTGCGGCCCAGCACCACTGCCCGGGCGCCGGCCAGCGGCGTGGCTCCTCCCCCGTGGGTGTCCCGCAGCAGGTGCATCACCCCCTTCGGGGTGCAGGGCACCAGGCCGGGCTGGCCGGACGCCAGCCGCCCGGCATTGAGCGGGTGGAAGCCGTCCACGTCCTTGGCCGGGTCGATCGCGGCGATCACCATATTCGGGCGGATCTGCGGCGGCAGCGGCAATTGCACCAGGATGCCATCCACCGTCGGATCGATGTTCAGGTCGGCGACCAGCATCAGCAGGTCGGATTCCCGGATATCGGCCGGCAGATGGATGGTGGCGCTGTCGAAGCCGGCGGCGGCGGCGGCGCGGTCCTTGTTGCGGACATAGACGCCGCTGGCGGGATCGTCGCCCACCCGCACCACCCGGAGGCCGGGATGGAAGCCCAGGGTGGCGATCCGGGCGGCGAGGCCGCCGCGCAGCCGTTCGGCCGTTGCCTTGCCGTCGATGATGCGCGCGCTCATTCGGGGTTCCTCAACCTGCCAGACCATCCAGCCGGGGACCGATCAGCACCGGGTCACCGGCGATCCGCAGCAGCTTCTCCCGGCTATGGGCGCCCTGCAGCAGCGTCACCGCCGAACTCGCCAGGCCCAGCGCCTCGGCCAGGGCGGCGCAGACTGCCCGGTTGGCCCGGCCATCCTCCGCCGCCTCGGTCACCGCGAGCCGCAGCCGCGGGCCATCGACGCCCGGGGCGGTCCCGCCGATGCCCGGCCGGCGCGCCTTCGGCTGGGCCTTCACCCGGACGACGACACCAGCTTGGTCCGCGCCCACCTGGTCCGCGCCCGCCCGGTCCGTGCCGGCGGCAGCGTGCCACCAGCCCTCGCTCAAAAATACATGCCGTTCAGCAGCAGCGCATTGCGCGTGGCGTTCAGCAGCATCTGGCAGGCGGTGATCAGCAGCAGCACCGCCAGCGGCGCCAGATCGACCGGCCCGAAGGTCGGCAGCACCCGGCGGACCCGGCCGAACAGCGGCTCCGTCACCCGGTAAAGAAAATCGGCGATGGTCCAGACGATGCGGTTGCGCGTGTCCAGCACGTTGAAGCTGATCAGCAACTGGACGATCACCGCCAGCAGCACCGCCCACCACAGCAGGTCCAGCACCGCGCCGGCGAGGAAGAACACCACATCCAGAAACATGCCGTTGACCTTGCCTGGCGAAAGCGCCCCGGTCTGGGACGCGGGCGCAACCTAGTGATCGGCCGGGCGCGCGACAAGCGGCGCGGAACCGCCGCCGCACCCCCGCTTGACTTCCCCCCGCCGGGGAGGCATCTACCGCGCCCTGCGGGACCCCAAGCCCGCCGGAACGGTCGATAGGGTGCGACCATGGGGCTGTAGCTCAGTTGGGAGAGCGCGTCGTTCGCAATGACGAGGTCAGCGGTTCGATCCCGCTCAGCTCCACCACCCTCTCCCGCGGCCGCACCGCCCGATTTATCCTTCCGGTCAGCCTTCCGGCAGCGCGTTGACAGCGGCCCGCCGCTGCCCGCACCTGACGCCCGAACCCTCCCGCGAGGTCCCCCGCCCCGTGCTCGCCCCTGCTGCCTCCTATCCGGCGGATTTCGTGCCGCTGCGCACCGATCGCCTCACCCTCCGGCCGCTGCGGGCCGAGGATGCGACGGCGGTGCATCGCCTGGTGAACGATTGGGAGGTGGCCAAGACCCTGGCCCGGGTGCCCTTCCCCTATCGGCAATCCCTGGCGGATGAATGGATCCTCTCGACCTGGGCGCAGATCGCCGCCGGCGAGGCCTGGCACCTGGCGATCGTCGGCGAGGAAGCCGGGACCGATGGCCCGGCCGAGCGGCTGATCGGCTGCGTCGGCCTCACCCTCGATACCGACGGCAAGCAGGCCGAGCTGGGCTATTGGGTCGGCCGCAAATATTGGGGGCATGGGGTCGCCACCGAGGCTGCCGGGCGGCTCTGCCGCTGGGCCCTGGCCAACCTGCCGATCGAGGGCATCCATGCCAGCGCATTGCAGGACAATGCGCGCTCCGCCGGGGTGCTGCAGCGGCTCGGCTTCCGCAAGGCCGGCACCGCCATGCAGACCTTCCTCTCGCGCGGCGGGCCCTTGCCGGTGCAGCTGTTCCGCGGCGGGCAAGCCGATCATGCTGGTCGCCGCGGTGGCGCTGGTCGACGTGGATGGCCGCGTGCTGCTGGCCCGCCGGCCGGAAGGCAAGCCGCTGGCCGGGCTCTGGGAATTCCCCGGCGGCAAGGTGAAGCCCGGCGAAACGCCGGAAGCCGCGCTGATCCGGGAGCTGAAGGAGGAGTTGGACATCGACGTCAGCGCGAACTGCCTGGCGCCCTTCACCTTCGCCTCGCACAGCTATGAGAAATTCCACCTGATGATGCCGCTGTACCTCTGCCGCAAATGGGATGGGCAGCCCCGGGCGGTGGAGGGCCAGGCGCTGGCCTGGGTGAAGCCGCAGAAATTCGGCGGCTATGCCATGCCGCCGGCGGACAAGCCGCTGGTGGCGATGCTGCGGGACTTCCTGTAGCGGCGGGGCCGCCGGCAGCGCGTCCAACCCCCACCAAGGGCCGAAAAGCCCTTGGATCCCGGGGGTCGGGCTATCGGGTTCAGCTACTTGCGTCCGCTGCCCGAAGCGGGCTGCTAGCCGGTCGGCAGCCCGTCGATGCTGCGGGCGTTCTTCTGCACCCGATAGGCCGCCAGCCCCGCTTCCCCCTTGGCGCTGGCCCAGCGCCGCAGGGTCGGCCGCTCCCCCGCCGGCTCGAACAGCGGGACGCCGTAGCCGCAGGATGTCTGCACCAGCTCGACCGCCAGCCGGATGATCTGCCGGGCGCCGGGCGGCTCCTCCCCGCCGTATTCCGCCGCCAGCAGCGCCGCATATTCCGCGGTGCCGCGCGCCAGCGCCTGCGCCCTACCATACAGGCGGAGGATCATCGGCGGCCCTTCGAAGGCGCAGAGCATCAGGGTCAGCCGGCCATCCGCGAGCAGATGCGCCGCCGTCTCGTTGCCGCTGCCGGTCTGGTCCAGGTAGCAGACGCTGTCGGGGCCCAGCACCCGCAGCGCCGTGGCCTCCCTGGGGGAGATGTTGACCCGGCTTTCGGCCGTGGCGGAGGCGGTGAAGAAGATGCGCTGCGCCAGGATGAAGGCGCGGTGCGCCGGTTCGATGCTGGGGAATTGCTTCGCCATCCGTGCCTCATGCCGTCGTGTCGGGTCGGGCGGCATTGGCCCATGCCGGCCCCACGGCGACAAGCCGTCCTGTACTGCGCGGCGACAAGCCGTCCTGTACTGCGCGACGACAAGCCGTCCTGTACTGCGCGAACGACAAGCCGCCCCCTGAGTCACCCGGCGGCCAGCGCCTCGGGTCCCGGCCAGCTATTCGCCTCCTGCCCGGCAGGGCGCCCAGCTCTCGGCCGCGGCGATGGACTTCGCCGGCGAGGATCTGCGCCAGGCGGCGCCGCTGCTGCGCGGCCGCCGCATCGGCATGGTCGTCCAGGCCGCCAGCGCGGCGCTGAACCCCTCGCTGACCATCGGCATCCAGATGGCGGAGCCGCTGGTCCAGCATGCCGGGCTGTCGCGCGAGGCGGGCTTCGCCCGGGCCGTGGCGCTGCTGGCCAGCCGGGATGTGCGGGAAGCTTATCTGGGCGGCAAGAGGCTGGGTGGCCGGAGGCTGGGCCGCCCCGCCCCCGGCTCCCCGATCCCGGCGGATGCGCTACCCTGCGGCGGGAGGAACCCGCTTGCACCACGACCCCACCGACCGCCGCCCCGCCTTCACCCCCATCGCCTTCACCCGGGCCGGCGCCCGCCGCGGCCTCCGCGCCGCGCTCGGCCTGACCATCGGCCTCGCCCCCTTCGGCCTGGTGGTCGGCATGGCGGCCGATGCCAAGGGCCTGTCCATGCTGGAGACCCTGCTGATGTCCGGCCTGGTCTTCGCCGGCACCGCCCAACTCGTCGCGCTGGAATTATGGGCCGAGCCGGCGCCCATCCTCGCCGCCACCCTGGCCGTGCTGGTCATCAACCTGCGCATGGCGCCGATGGGCGCCGCCCTGGCCCCGGTGCTGGACCGGCTTTCGGGGGTGCGGCTCTGGGGCAGCCTCGCCGTGCTGGTCGACAATGCCTTCGCCCTGATGGTGGCGGAGATGCGGGCCGGCCGGCGGGATGCCGGCTTCCTGGTCGGCGCCAGCCTGACCATGTGGGTGAACTGGATGGTGATGTGCGCCGTCGGCCATGGCTTCGGCGCGACGCTGCGGCTGCCGCCCGGGCACCCGGTGTTCTTCGCCTCGGTCGCCGCGCTGATGGCCATACTGGTGCCGATCTGGCGCGGCCGGTCCGACCTGCTGCCCTGGACGGTGGCGGGCGTGGCGGCGCTGGCGGTGCATGGCGCCGGGATCGGCGCGCCATGGCCGGTGCTGGCCGGGGCGCTGGCCGGTTCCGCCGCCGGTGCGGCCCGCGACCTGCGG
>JAQGIA010000205.1 GCA_028291445.1 Belnapia sp. | reverse complement strand
CCGGCGATGCTCCGGCCGGCACCCCGGCCGCCCCCGGCGAGGCGCCGCGCGGCAGCGGCCCGCTCGACCAGTTCTGCACCGACCTGACGGCCCAGGCGAAGGCCGGCAAGATCGACCCGATCCTCGGCCGCGACGGCGAGATCCGCCAGGTCATCGATATCCTGACCCGGCGCCGGCAGAACAATCCGATCCTCACCGGCGAGCCCGGCGTCGGCAAGACCGCGGTGGCCGAGGGCCTGGCGTTGCGCATCGCCGCCGGCGACGTGCCGGAAGCGCTGCGCAAGGTGAAGCTGATGTCGCTCGACCTCGGCCTGCTGCAGGCCGGAGCCGGGATGAAGGGCGAATTCGAGAACCGGCTGAAGGGCGTCATCGACGCGGTGAAATCCTCGCCGGTGCCCATCGTCATGTTCATCGACGAGGCGCATACGCTGATCGGCGCCGGCGGCGCCCAGGGCCAGAACGATGCCGCCAACCTGCTGAAGCCGGCGCTGGCGCGCGGCGAGCTGCGCTGCCTCGCCGCCACCACCTGGGCCGAGTATAAAAAGTACTTCGAGAAGGATGCGGCGCTGACCCGGCGCTTCCAGGTGGTCGTGGTCGGCGAGCCCTCGGTCACCCTGGCCCAGGCCATGCTGCGCGGCCTGGTCGCCACGCTGGAGAAGCACCACGGCGTCCGTATCTTGGACGAGGCGGTGGAGCAGGCCTGCGTGCTCTCGGCCCGCTACATCCCGGCCCGCCAATTGCCGGACAAGGGCGTCTCGCTGCTCGATACCGCCTGCGCCCGCGTCTCCATGAGCCAGGCGGCGATCCCCGCGCCGGTCGAGGACCGCCAGCGCCGGCTTTCGCTCATCGCCACCGAATTGGGCGCCATCGCGCGCGAGACCGCGGCCGGCACCGACCACACGGCGCGCCGCGGCACGCTCGAGGCGGAGCGCGCGACGGTGCAGGATGAGCTGGCCGCGCTCGAAGCGCGCTGGGCGGAGGAAAAGGGCCTGGTCGGGCGCATCCGGGAATTGCGCGAGACCATCGAGGCCTCGCTGGTCGAAGGCGCCGCATCCATCGACGCCGCGGCCTTGCAGGCCGAGCTGACCGGCACCAGCAAGGCGTTGCGCGCGGTGCAGGGCGAGGAGCCGCTGGTGCATCCGGTGGTCGATGGCCAGGCGGTGGCGGAAGTGGTCGCCACCTGGACCGGCATTCCGGTCGGCCGGATGGTCTCCGACGAGATCAAGACCATCCTGAACCTGAAGGACCGGCTGGAGGAACGCGTCGTCGGCCAGCCGCATGCGCTGGAGGCGATAGCCCAGGCGATCCGCACCAACCGCGCCGGGCTGACCGACCCGCGCAAGCCGGTCGGCGTCTTCATGATGGTCGGCACCTCGGGCGTCGGCAAGACCGAGACCGCGCTGGCCGTCGCCGACCTGCTCAATGGCGGCGAGCAGAATCTCACCACCATCAACATGAGCGAGTTCAAGGAGGAGCATAAGGTCTCGCTCCTCATGGGCGCGCCGCCCGGCTACGTCGGCTACGGCGAGGGCGGCGTGCTGACCGAGGCCGTGCGCCGCCGGCCCTACAGCGTCGTGCTGCTCGATGAGATGGAGAAGGCCCATCCCGGCGTGCAGGACGTGTTCTACCAAGTCTTCGACAAGGGCAACATGAAGGACGGCGAGGGGCGGGACATCGACTTCCGCAACACCGTCATCATCATGACCTCGAACGCCGGGACGGAGACCATCTCCAAGCTCTGCGCCGATCCGGAGCTGATGCCGGACCCGGAGGCGTTGACCGAGGCGCTGCGGCCGGATCTGCTGAAGGTGTTCAAGCCGGCCTTCCTCGGCCGCTGCAACATCGTCACCTATTATCCGCTGGCCGACGACATCATGACGTTGATCGTGGGCCTGCAGATCAACCGCATCGCCCGCCGTGTGAAGTCCGCCTACGGCGTACAATTCACGGTGGACGACAGCGTGCCGGCAGCGATCGTCGCCCGCTGTAAGGAAGTCGAAAGCGGCGCACGCAACATTGAAAACATTCTCAACCGCACGATGCTGCCCGAGCTTTCGGCGCAAATCCTCGCGCGCCTTGCAGAGGGCGGGGAGGTCGGCAGCGTGCAGGTGGGCATGGGCGAAGGCGGTACGTTCCGCTATAATATCGGCTAGGGGACGGCGGTGGGTCGTCGCCGGGAAGCCGGTCTGGCAATGGGAGATGGGCAATGCCGATTTTGATCAAGTATCCGGACGTGACGGGTGAGTCCAAGGTCGAGGGCTACGCGGAGTATTTCGAGGTCACCAGCCTGCAGTTCGGCGTCGGCCGGGGTATCTCCTCCGCCTACGGCACCTCGACCCGCGAAGGCAGCGTCGCCTCGGTCAGCGAGATCACCGTGACCAAGGTCAGCGATGGCACCAGCCTGAAGCTGTTCGAGGAAGCGTTGCACGGCGAGCTCGACAACGTGGTCAAGATCGAATTCGTCCGGACCTCGAAGGGCGCCCCGGTCACCTACATCAGCATCGAGCTGGAAGGCTGCGGCATCTCCGGCTTCTCGATGTCCTCGGGCGGCGACCGGCCGGTCGAATCGCTCAGCCTGAACTTCGACAAGATCAAGTTCGGCTACAGCCCGGTCGCCGACGACCTGACCGGCGATCCCGCCTACTACACCTGGAACCTGGCGACCGCGACCGGGTCCTGATCCCAGGTTCCTGACCAAAGGGCCCGACCGGCCCGGACCCGGGGGCGTCGCCATGGCGCGGCCCGGGTTGCCACGGCCGGTCGGCGCCACCCCCCTGGCGGCCTGCGCCGCCCGCAGCAAGGCAGGCTCGCATGGCCATCTTCATGAAGATCGACGGCGTCGATGGCGAACATGCCATCGAAGGCGAGGCGGGCTGGATCAAGCTCGAATCCATGTCCTGGGGGTTGAGCCGCGGCGGCTCCGCCGTGAGCACCGGCCTGCGGTCGCGGGCCGAGCCTTCGATCAGCGACGTCAAATGCACGAAGCTGTCCGACGGCAGCAGCATCGGCCTGCTCTCCGAAGCGCTCACCGGCAGTTTCAGCAAGCAGATCGACATCCAGTTCATGCGCCAGGGCACCGGGCGGCTGCTGCCCTACCTGGTCTATGCCCTGCAGGACGCCGGCATCAGCAGCTTCCAGCAAACCGCCTCCGCCGACGGCATCCCGATGGAAACCTTCGGACTGAGCTTCACCAGCATCCAGGTGACCCATACCGTCTTCAGCGATGATTTCACCGGCATCCCCTCCACCGTGCTCTACAGCATCCCGGACGCCCAGTAGCACCGGCTGTCGTCGGCTGCGTGCACAGCCCGCTCTGCGCGACAGCGCTCAATCCAGGCTGCGCAGCAGCACCACGCTGACATTGTCCCGCGCGCCGCGCGCCACCGCGGCCTCCACCACCGCCGCCGCGCCGGCCTCCTGGCGCAGCAGATCGGCCAGCTCCGCTTCCGGCAGCGCCTTGAACAGCCCGTCGCTGCACAGCATCAGCGCGTCGCCGGGCACGATCCGCCCGCTGACCTTGTCGAGCAGCAACTCGCCATTGGCGCCGACCGCCCGCAGGATGACATTGGCATGCGGATGCGTCTCCGCCTCCGCCTCGGTCAGGGTGCCCTGGTCGACCATTTCCTGCACCAGGGAATGGTCGCGGGTCAGCCGCAGCAGCATCGCGCCGCGCCGCAGCAGATAGGCCCGGCTGTCGCCCGCCCAGAGGCAGGCAAAATGCCCGTGCCGCGCCAGCAGCAGCACCACGGTGGTGGCGATCAGCCGGTCCTCGCCCAGCGCCGCCGCCTGGGCCTGCAACTCGGCATGCACGCCGATCAGCCGGAGCCGCGCCTGGGCCAGGATTTCGGCGGCCGAGAGCCCGGGCGGGATGGCCTCCAGCGCCGCCGCCACCGCCTGGCTGGCGACATCGCCCGCGCCATGCCCGCCGGCACCATCCGCCACCGCCCAGAGCCCGAGGTCGGGCCGGTGCACGAGGCTGTCCTCGTTGCGGGTCCTGACCGCGCCCGGATGGGTGGCGGCATCCGAGGCAAGGCCGGGTTCGATCGAGGGGGTCATGCCGGGGCATCCAGCAGGAGGATGAATTCGGAAGGCTCGGGCAGGCTCGGCAGCGGCCACACGAGGCCCGGCTCTCCGGCGGCCCAGCTTGGGGCGGTCCACCAGCCCGGGGCGGGCGCCTCGGCCGGCTCGGCAGTCCCCGGCAGCGGCAGCAGCGCCGCCAGCGCATCGGCATCCAGCCCACCCGCCTGCGCCGCCCGCAAGGCGCCTTCCATGGCGGCGAACCAGGGGGCCGGCCACGCCGCCTCCGTCGCGCCGGGCAGCACCGCCGCTCCGGTCAGGGCGAAGCGCCGCCCCACCGCATCGGCCGAGGGAGCCAGCACTCCCGCCACCGGATCCGGCCCGCAGGCCCCGGCGGGCAGGGCGAAGCGCCAGGCCGGCGCGGCATCCCAGGCCGCCTCCCAACCCGCCCCGAGCCGGTCCCGCGCAGCGGCGATCCCGGCTTGCAGCCAGGCATCCCAAGGCTCGCAGAAACTCCCCGGCAGGCCGCGGCGCACGAAATCCCCATGCGCTGGCAGCTTGCCGAAAAGGCCCACCAATAAGCCGACCGATGGGCCGACCAATGGGGGGGGGCTCAGGGCGCCAGCGCCGGGCATCGGAACTCCTGCAGCTCGCGCAGCCCGAAGGGATGGATGGTGCTGCCGGCCCGCAGCTCGAAGACCATGGACCGGTCGCCCTGGGTGATGGTCGCCCGCAGCCGGTCGGCCTGGCCGGTGGCTTGCAGCGTCGCCTGCCGGCCGGTGACCAGCTTGAAGGCGGACCAGCCGCTGTCGAAGGCAATCGGCCCGGCCGAGGCGGCCGGCTCGAAATTCAGGGTCAGGTTGCCCCGGGTCGGCCAGGACAGCGGGATCGGCCGGCCCGGCCCGCCCTTGGCCATCTCGTGCCGGGTGCCTTCCACCTCCAGGATGGCGCCCTGCGCATTCGGGTCGAAGCCCTGCGGCACCAGCTCGAAGCGCAGCCCGCCCATCATCGCGCCGCCGGGGAAGAAGGCGTCGCGGATCGCCTGGGCGCGCTCGAATTGCAGCACGTCGCCCTGGGTCACCGGCGGCGCCAGCCCGGCGGTCGCCACCAGCCGCCAGGGCCGCTGGGTGGTATCGACATAGGGCTTCACCCACTGGGCGAAGAACAGGTCGAGCGCCCCGCCCGGGCCGAACAGCCGGGCGAAGTCATCCACCGGCATGTCCTGCACCGCATCCCGGCGGAACGGGAAGGGGATGCCGCGCGGATCGGCGAAGACCCGGCAGATCGGCCCGAGCGCCTGGCCGCCCGCCGCGGCGATCGCCGCCTTGGCGCCGCCGCTGCGCTGCGCCGCGGTGGATTGCCCGAGTGCGGTCAGCCAGCGCGCCAGGGGCTGCGGCTGCCGCGCCGCCTCGGCCAGCAGCCGCTGCCCGGGATCGAGCCCGGCGGTTGGGGCCGGCACCACCGTGCCGGGCGGCGAGGAGGCCAGCCGCGCCACCTGAACATACAGCTCGTTGACGATGGCGAGCACCGCATCCAGCCCCGGTCCGGCGGCGGTGCGCAGCGCCTGGAACCGCCCCTCGACCAGCAGCGCCACCGGCTCGGCCCCGGTGGGTGCCGCCGCCGCGCCCTGCGCCGCCTGCACTCGCTGTGCCTCTGCGCCGCGGCCAGGGGCGGCCCA
>JAQGIA010000204.1 GCA_028291445.1 Belnapia sp. | reverse complement strand
TCGCCCGGGCGCTGCGGCCGGGCGGCGTCTGGCGCATCGCCTCGGACGACCCGACCTACCAGGCCTGGGTCTCCGAGGTGCTGGCCGGGCAGGAGTTCTTCGATGTGCCGCCGCCCGTCACCGCCCGCCCGGCCGGCTGGCCCGGCACCCGCTACGAGGCCAAGGCACTGCGCGAGGGCCGTGGCCCGCTCTACTGGAGCCTCACGCGACGCTGACGCCGGAATGCCGTGGCGGCTTGCAGCGGCGGGTCGCGATGCCTATAGTCAGGGCACTATCACCATCCGCAGTTTAGGGGGGTGGCCTTCACGGGCCGCCTTTTTTGTATTTGACCGTAGAACGTCCGCACCACGAAGGCCTTGAGGCCCGCATCGCCAATGCGATCGCCCCCACCATCGAGCACATGGGCTATGAGCTCGTGCGGGTGCAGGTGAGTGGCAAGGAACGCCCGGTGGTGCAGATCATGGCCGACCGGGCCGATGGCGCCGCCTTCCGGGTCGAGGATTGCGAGGCGATCAGCCATGCCGTGGGCGCCGTCCTCGACGTCGAGGACCCGATCAAGAACGAATGGGCGCTGGAGGTCTCCTCCGCCGGGATCGACCGGCCGCTGACTCGGGCCAAGGACTGGAACAGCTACGCCGGCCATCTGGCGAACCTGGAACTCACCGTTCCGCAGGATGGCCGCAAGAAATTCCGCGGCATCGCGCTCGGCGCCGATGCGGAGACCGCCCGGATGAAGCTGGAAGACGGCACCGAACTGGTCGTCGCGCGCGGCAACATCCGCCGTGCCAGGCTGATCCTGACCGATGCGCTGATCGCGGCGACCGTCGCCGCTGCCGGGCTGCCCGACCAGGATGGGGCTGACCTGGATGGGGACGACCAGGACGAGGCTGATCAGGACGGGGTCGTTCCGGATGGGGACGACCCGAGCGATATCGATGCCGCGGATGCCGAGGCCTCCGCCAAGCCAACCCCCGCGACGAGGAACTGACGCCATGGCCGTCGAGATCACCATCGCACGTCCGGAACTGCTGCAGGTCGCCGACGCCGTCGCCCGTGAGAAGATGATCGAGCGGGACGAAGTGCTCGAGGCGATGGAGCAGGCCATCCAGAAGGCCGGCCGCGCCAAGTACGGCCATGAGAAGGACATCCGCGCGGTCATCGACAAGCGCAACGGCGAAGTGCGCCTGTCCCGCTGGACCGAGGTGGTGGAGCAGGAGCCGGTCGAGAACGAGGCGACCCAGCTTCCCCTCCGCATCGCGCTGAAGATCAAGCCGGGCATCAAGGTCGGCGAATTCATCATCGACCCGCTGCCGCCCATCGACTTCGGCCGCATCGCCGCGCAGACCGCCAAGCAGGTCATCGTCCAGCGGGTCCGCGAGGTCGAGCGCAAGAAGCAGTTCGACGAGTACAAGGACCGCGTCGGCGAAGTGCTGAACGGCGTCGTCAAGCGTACCGAATACGGCAACCTCATGGTCGACCTCGGCCGGGCCGAGGCGTTGCTGCGGCGCGACGAGACCATCCCGCGCGAGGCCTTCAAGAACGGCGACCGGGTGCGGGCCTATATCTACGACGTGCGGGAGGAACCGCGCGGGCCCCAGATCTTCCTCAGCCGCACCCATCCGGGCTTCCTGGCCAAGCTGTTCGCCCAGGAAGTGCCGGAAATCTACGATGGCATCATCGAGATCAAGGCGGTCGCCCGCGACCCCGGCTCGCGCGCCAAGATGGCGGTCATCAGCCGCGATTCCAGCATCGACCCGGTCGGCGCCTGCGTCGGCATGCGCGGCTCGCGCGTGCAGGCGGTGGTGCAGGAGTTGCAGGGCGAGAAGATCGACATCATCCCCTGGTCCGGCGACAACGCGACCTTCGTGGTGAATGCCCTGGCCCCGGCCGAGGTCACCAAGGTGGTGCTGGACGACGACGCCCGGCGGGTTGAAGTCGTGGTGCCGGATGACCAATTATCCCTCGCCATCGGGCGCCGCGGACAGAATGTCCGCCTCGCCTCCCAGTTGACCCGCTGGGACATCGACATCCTGACCGAGGCCGAGGAATCGGAACGCCGGCAGGAAGAATTCCGCAAGCGCAGCGGCCTTTTCGTCGAAGCGCTGGATGTGGATGATGTCATCGCCGGGCTGCTGGTGACCGAGGGTTTCACCTCGGTCGAGGATATCATCTCGGTCGACGACGAGGAATTGGCCGAGATCGAAGGCTTCGACGAAAGCGTCGCGGCCGAACTGAAGCGCCGGGCCGAGGCCTTCCTCGAACGGCGCGATGTCGAGTTGGACACGAAGCGCCAGGAGATGGGCGTCGAGGACGCGGTTGCCGAGGTCGGTGGCTTCGCCCCGTCGCAGTTGGTGGCGCTGGGCGAGAAGGGTGTGAAGACGCTGGACGATTTGGCCGACCTTGCCTCCGACGAGCTGATCGAGATCCTTGGCGCCGATGCCATGGACGAGGACACGGCCAATGCCGTGATCATGGCGGCCCGTGAGCACTGGTTCGCCGCCGAAGGCGAAGCCGAGGACAAGACCGCTGAAGCCGCAGAGACCACCGAAGCCGAAGCCAAGCCTGAAGAAGCCGCGTCTGGGGAAGCGTCCGATGACCGCGGCCCCTCAGCATGAGTCCGCGCCGCCGGTAGCGACCGGAACCGACCTCCCGACGGGCCTCGCGCCCGTCCAGGCGTCGCCCACGGAAGCGGATATCGCCGACGAGCCCGAGAAGGGCCCGCTGCGCCGCTGTCTCGTCACCCGCGAAAGCGGCCCGAAGGAAGCGATGATCCGCTTCGTGCTCGATCCCGAGCGCGTGCTGGTCGCCGATCTCGGTGGCCGGCTGCCGGGTCGGGGAATGTGGTTGTCCGCCAAGGCCGATGTGCTAGAACGCGCCCTGAAGCGTGGCGCCTTCGCTCGGGCTGCTCGTGGGACCGTGCATCTGCCCCCCGACCTTCGCCTGGCGATCGAGGATGGCCTGAAGCGCCGGCTCCGCGACCTTGTCGGCTTTGCCCGGCGTGGCGGCCAGGCCATTTGCGGCCGGGACGCGGTACGGGAATGGATGCAGTCCGGCAAGGCCGGCCTGCTGGTGGAAGCATCCGACGGTAGCCCGAACGAAAGGGCCCGGTTGGTTGGCGGCTGGGGATTGCCGGTGGTATCCCCATTGCCCGCCGCGACGCTCGGTGGGGTATTCGGCCGGGATCATGCCGTGCATGTGGCCATCGCGCCCGGCCGGCTGGCGAAGTCCATCGTGGCGGAAGCCGCGCGCCTCGCCGGCATGGGCGAGGCGGCGCCGCCCCCCGCCCCGGAACAGCGCAGGCGTGGGCCACCCAAGGGTGGGCCGCGCCAGGCGGATTGAGATTGGCCGCCCTCAGGGGCTGGCCGGACGACGGGGTCGGGCGCCAGGGGCGCGCCGGCTGGTTATCGGGGCGGCCCTGACGGGCCCGTCCCTTCGCCTTCACGGTAATGACGTCAGACGGATCGGGTTCGGATCAGCGCATGAGTGACCAGAACGACCAGGATGCGGCCAAGAGCCGGCTGAGCCTTCGGCCCGCCGGTGGCCGTCTGGAACTGGGCAAGACGGTGGACGCTGGCAGCGTTCGCCAGAGCTTCAGCCACGGGCGCAGCAAGACCGTTCAGGTCGAGGTGGTGAAGAAGCGCGTCGTCACCCCGGGCACCCGCCCGGTGGCGGTGCCGCCGCCCCAGACCCATGGACCAGGGACCAATGCGCCGGGCGGCAATCGCCAGCCGGGTGGTGGCAACCGTCCCGGCGGCCCCGCCCCGCAGCGCGGTGGCCCGCCCTCCGCCGGTCGGCCGCTGACCCAGTCCGAGCTGGCGACCCGCCAGCGCGTGCTGGACGAGCAGCGCCGCCTGGACGCCCAGCGCCAGCGCGAGGAACGCGAGCGCCAGGCGCTCATGGTCCGCTCCGCCGCCGAGGAGGCCCGCCGCCGCGAGGAGGAGGAGCGCCGCCAGGCCGAGGAGGACGCCCTCCGCGCCGCCGACGAAGCGCGCGAGCGCGCCGATGAGGAGGCCCGCGCCGCCACCGAGGCAAAGAAGGCCGCCATCGCCGCCATCGTGGCGCCGCCTGCTGATACCGGCGACGACGACGAGCCGGCGGTCACCCCGCAGGTGCCGCAGACCCCGGCCGCCGCCGTCGCCGCGGCGGCTGCCG
>JAQGIA010000201.1 GCA_028291445.1 Belnapia sp. | reverse complement strand
CGCGGGTGCTGCCGCCCGGCGTCGCCGCGGTGGTCGATGCCGGGGCCTGGACCGTGCCGCCGGTCTTCGGCTGGCTCGCCCGGACCGGCAATGTCGCGCCGGAGGAGATGCTGCGGGTCTTCAACTGCGGCATCGGCATGGTGGCGGTGGTGAGTGCCGCGACGGTGGCCGAGGCGACCGCGCTGCTGGAGGCCGCCGGCGAGACGGTGTTCCGCATCGGCCAGTTGGAAGCGGCCGAAGGCACGGATGCCGAGGCCCGGGTCCGCATCGACAACCTGCCGGCGACCTGGCCCCAGTGACTCCCGCAGCAAAGGTCGGGCCCGCTGTTGGGACCAGGGTCAGGACCGCCATCCTGATCTCCGGCCGCGGCTCCAACATGGTGGCGCTGCTGGAGGCCGCCTGCGCGCCGGACTTCCCGGCCGAGATCGTCCTGGTGCTGGCCAACCGGGCCGATGCCGGCGGGCTGGCGACCGCCGCCGCGGCCGGCGTGGCGACCGCCCTGGTGCCGAGCCGCGACTACGGCCGCGACCGCGCCGCGCATGAGGCGGCGGTGCAGGCGGTGCTGGAAGCGCATCGGATCGGGCTGGTCTGCCTTGCCGGCTACATGCGGTTATTGACGCCCTGGCTGGTCGGGCGCTGGGCCGGGCGGATGCTGAACATCCACCCGAGCCTGCTGCCGGCCTTCCCCGGTCTCGATACCCATGCGCGGGCCCTGGCGGCCGGGGCCAAGCTGCATGGCTGCACGGTGCATTGGGTGACCGAGGCGATGGATGCCGGCCCCATCCTGGCCCAGGCCGCGGTCCCGGTGTTGCCGGGCGACGATGCGGCCACGCTTGGCGCGCGCGTGCTGGCGCAGGAGCACAGGCTTTATCCGGCGGCGCTGCGCCAGGCGGCCGGCGGGGCGGTGGCATGGCCGGCCGCCGATGCGGCCCTCAGCAATCCGCGGGCGGAACAGGAGGCGGAGCAGGGGGCGGAACAGGCCCTTGCCTCGCCCGCCAGCGCTTCCTAAACCCAGTCCGAGACCCGATAAGGACCAGACCCGTGGCCGAACATCAGCAGAGTTACGAGTTCTCGGCGATCGACAGCAAGGACATCCTGGCTGAGCGGCAGCGCAGCTGGGAAGGCTTCGTGCAATTCGCCACCTGGGGGGTCGGCATCACCGTGGCGATCCTGCTGGCGCTGCTGATCTTCGTCGTCTGAAGCTGGCAGGGCCGGCTGGCGAGCTGGCAGGGCCTGCGGCCCGGTGGGGCTGGTAGGGCCGGCCGGCTGGCCGGCCCTACCGCATCAGCCGACGATCTCGGTGCCGGCGAAGAAGAAGGACACCTCGCGGGCGGCCGCCTCGGTGCCATCCGAGCCATGCCCGCAATTCGCCTCGATGCTCTCGGCGAATTCCTTGCGGATGGTGCCGGCCGCGGCACTCGCCGGGTTGGAGGCGCCCATGATCTCGCGGTTCCTGGCGATGGCGCCCTCGCCTTCCAGCACCTGCGCCACCACCGGGCCGCTGGTCATGAAGCTGACCAAGTCCTTGTAGAAGGGGCGCGCCTTGTGCTCGGCATAGAAGGCGCCGGCCTGGGCCTCGGACAGGTGCAGGCGCTTCTGCGCCACGATGCGCAGCCCGGCCTCCTCGAACTTCGCGTTGATCTTGCCGGTCAGGTTGCGGCGGGTGGCGTCGGGCTTCAGGATCGACAGGGTGCGCTCGATGGCCATGATGGGCATTCCTTTGTGACGGTGGCAGCGGGATAGGCGGGCCCGGGGCCAAGTGCAAGGGCGCGATGCAACCCCAACCCGGCCGCCCGCGGCGCGTTGGCGGTGCTCGCACCAAGAAGGAACAGCCGCATGGCGGACAACGACAAGCCGGCCCCAGGGGAAAGGACTGGCCCCAGGACCGAACCCGACACCGCGCCGCAGCAAGGCTATATCCCCCGCCCGCCGAGCCAGGCCGATGTCGATCTGGTCAGCAGCCAGCAGGGCATGATCACCGACGAGTGGGGCGAGGGCCCCGAGCCGCGGCCGCGACCCGACACCAGGAAAGACGCGCCCGATCCCGAGGCCGAGCCGCCCGCCGTCTGACCCCGCCGTCTGACCCCGCCGCCTGACCCCGCCGTCTGACCCCGCCGTCTGGCGCGGGGCAGCGCGGCGCCGGCGATGCGTGACGGGGCGGCATGGCTTCGCTAGAACCCGGCCATGACCGTCCTCGCCATCCGTGACCTCACCCTTCGCATCGCCGGCCGGCTGCTGCTGGAGAACGCCGACCTGATCGTCGATCCCGGCCGCAAGGTCGGGTTGGTCGGCCGCAACGGCGCCGGCAAATCCACCCTGCTGAAATGCATCACCGGGGAATTGCAGCCGGATGGCGGGGAGATCCGCCTCGCCGCCCGCGCCCGCATGGGCCATGTGGCGCAGGAAGCCCCGGGCGGGCCGGAGACCCTGTTGGAGACGGTGCTCGCCGCCGATACCGAGCGTGCCAGCTTGCTGGCCGAGGCCGAGGGCCATCCCGAACCGCACCGCATGGCGGAAATCCACGAGCGGCTGATCGCCATCAGCGCCGACAGCGCGCCCTCGCGCGCCGCCACCATCCTCGCCGGCCTCGGCTTCGATGCGGCGGCCCAGGCGCGGCCCAGCACGGAATTCTCCGGCGGCTGGCGGATGCGCGTGGCGCTGGCCCGCGTGCTGTTCCTCGAACCCGAGGTGCTGCTGCTGGACGAGCCGACCAACCACCTCGACCTCGAAGCGACCATGTGGCTGGAAGGCTGGCTGCAGCGCTTCTCCGGCGCCGCCATCGTGGTCAGCCACGACCGCGGGCTGCTGGAGCGCTGCGTCGATGCCATCGCCCATCTCGATCGCGGCAAGCTGACGCTCTATCCCGGCGCCTTCGATAATTTCGTCCGCGTCCGCACCGAGCGCCAGGCCCAGCAGGCGGCGCAGAACGAGAAGTTGACCGCCGAGCGCGCCCATATCCAGTCCTTCGTCGACCGCTTCAAGGCCAAGGCCAGCAAGGCCCGCCAGGCGCAGTCGCGGATCAAGGCGCTGGAACGGATGCCGGCGATCGAGAGCATCGTCGAGGACCACGTCACCCGCTTCGCCTTCCCCGAGCCGGCCGAGCTGGCGCCGCCGGTGCTGTCCATCAACGGCGGCAGCATCGGCTACGACAACCGGGTGGTGCTGAAGGGCCTGGATCTGCGGCTCGACCAGGACGACCGCATCGCCCTGCTCGGGGCCAATGGCAACGGCAAGTCGACGCTGGCGAAGCTCTTCGCCGGCCGGCTGCCGCTGATGCATGGCACCATGTTCCGCTCGCCCAAGCTGAAGGTCGGCTATTTCGCCCAGCACCAGACCGACGAGCTGGACATGGAGGGCACGCCGCTGACGCATATGCAGGCGGTGATGCCGCGCGCCACGGTGCAGCAATGCCGCGCCCAGCTCGCCCGCTTCGGCCTCGACGTGGACCGCGCCACGACGCGGATCAGCGCCTGCTCGGGCGGCGAGAAGGCGCGGCTGCTGCTGGCGCTCTGCACCCGGGAAGC
>JAQGIA010000146.1 GCA_028291445.1 Belnapia sp. | reverse complement strand
CGCTCCGGAAAGCGCAGCCCATCCGCCAGCACCTGCAAGGGCAGCACGGAGGTATTCGAGGCGATGTATGTGGCGCCGCCCCAGGCTGCCTCGACGCGAGCCAGGAATTCCTGCTTGAGCACCAGATCCTCGGGGATGCTCTCGATGAGGAGGTCGGGCGGCGGCCCGTCGGCGGCGCCGATCCGCCGCACCCCCTCCGGCAGGCCGGGCTTCGGCGTCTCGGGGTCACGGCTGAGCAGCCAGCACTCGACCCCCTGGGCGGCGAAGCCGCGCAGGATGCCGAGCCCCATGACCCCGCCCCCGGCAACGCAGACGCTGCGGATCTCCATGGTCGTCCCTCCCCAAGCCCCGCTACTCTGCCCGCAATCGACACGGGGACAAGCCATGAGCATCGGAATCCTGGAGCAGCGCCGCATCGAGGCGGCCTTCGCCAAGGGCGTCTATGAGGAGATGGCGGCCGAGATCGGCGCCGAGCAGGCCAAATCCATCCTCACCCGCGCCGTGGTGAAGCTGGCGAAGCAGGCCGCCGCCGAGATGGCGGCCGAAGCGCCGGAAGGGCCGACGCTGGACTACTTCATCAGCCAGCAGGAACGCTGGACCCGCGGCGATGCGCTGCGGATCGAGGTGGTGGAGCAAGGCGAGGCCAGCTACGGCTTCAACGTCACCCGCTGCAAATATTCCGAGATGTACCGGGAAATGGGGCTGGCCGAGCTTGGCGCCGTGCTGTCCTGCAACCGCGACGGCGCCTTCTGCGAGGGCTATTCCGAAAGGCTGAAGCTCACCCGCACCCAGACGCTGATGGGCGGGGCGAGCCACTGCGACTTCCGCTACAAGATGGAAAGCTAGCCCCCCCGCCTAGACCCGCGAGCTGGGGCGATAGAAGGGCTCGTGCTTCGCCGGGTCGATGTAATCCGCGTAGAAACGCCTCACATGCGGCAGCAGCGCCTTGGACAGCTTGCGCCGCTCCACCTCGTCGTCCGAGAGCGCATGCGACAGCTCGTCGTGCAGTTGCTTCAGCGCGCCGTCGCGGTCCACCCGGGTGAAGCGGCCATCCTGGTAGATCACCTCGCCGTCGCACATCACCGTCCGCACCGCGCTGGCCTTGGCCCGCTGGATGACGGCATCCAGCAGCGGGGTCAGCTCATCCAGGTAGGGATAGGCGATGCTGCCCCAATCGACCAGCGAGAGGTCGGCGCCCTTGCCGACCTCGAGGGTGCCCAGCGTCTCCCGCCATGAGGTGGTGCGGGCGCCGCCGACCGTCGCCATGCGCAGCACCTGGGCCATCTGCGGCACCTCCGCCTCGTCCATGCCGGGGACGCGGTGCGCCCGCAGCACCATGCGCATCTCCTGCAGCATGTCGCGGTCGTCGTTGATCCCGGCCTCGTCCAACCCGATGGCGGTATTGATCCCCACCGCCTCGAAGCGGTTCAGCGCCGCGACTCCCGAGCGCAGGCGGAAATTCGAGGAGCAGTTATGGCAGATGCAGCTGCCGGTCTCGGCCAGCCGGTCGATGTCCTTCTCGTTCAGCCAGACGCCATGGCCGAGCGTCATGTTCGGCCCGAGCATCCCGAAACGGTCGATGTACTCCACCGCGGTGCCGCCGCCGCGGCGCATGGCGTATTCCTTCTGGTAGGCGGTCTCCACCAGATGCATGTGCATCGGCGCATCATGCTCCCGCGACAGCGTGGCCAGCGCGGTCAGCGCCGCATCCGAGCACCAGTGCAGGTTGGCCGGCGCGAGCTGCACCCTCACCCGGCGCTTCGAATTATGGCTGCGGTGCAGGGTGCGGAACAGGTCGAGGTTGTCGTCGAGGCTGAGCTGGAAGCGCTCGAACCAGCGCTGCATCGGCCCACGCAATTCCTGCGGCAGGCTGGCGACGAGGTCCTGGTCCGCCTGGTAGACCAGCCGGTTCTGGTCGCGCAGCGCGAAGCAATAGGACACCCGCATGCCGATGTCCTCGTAGGCGCGGATCAGCTCGGCGGTGCGCGCCTCCACCTCCGGCAGGGCGCCGGGCAGCCAGCCATGGATATGCTGGACCGTGGTGATGCCGGAGCCGATCATCTCGAAGGCCGAATACAGCGTATCGAGGTAGATGTTCATGTTCCGCGCCACCATGCGGGTCACGAACCACAGCTCCAGCGGCATGTCCGGCGAGCCGAGCTGCAGGGGTGTCAGCCCGACGTGGTGGTGGCCGTTGACGAAGCCCGGCAGCATGATCTCCCGCCCGGTGCCGATCACCGGCAGGGTCGGGTGGCGGCGGTGCAGGTCGTCGTAGGTGCCGACCTCGGTGATGACCCCATCCTCCTGGATGAGCGCGCCATCGGCGACCTCCTCCCATTCGGTGGCGGACAGCGTCTTCGTGATCATGGCGCGGCTGCGCACGAGCGAGGTGGTCATCGCCGGTATCCTCCAGTGTTCGCGGGCTTTCAGCCCAAGGGATGTTCGCGGGCTATTGGTCCGACGTAAGTGCTTCCTGCTCGGCGAAGGCGCGGTCGACCTCGCTGCGCAGCTCGGCGGTCAACTGCCGGCGCAGCGCCTCGCATTCCGGCGAGAAGGGGTCGCGCGGCCGGGGCAGGCCGATCGGCACGATGGTCTTGATCCGGCCCGGCCGGGCGGTGAAGACCACCACCCGGTCGGCCAGCGCCACCGCTTCGTCGATGTGGTGGGTGACGAACAGCACCGAGGCGCCGCTGTCGCGCCGGACGTCCAGCAGGAAATCCTGCATCTTCGCCCGGGTCTGCACGTCGAGCGCGGCGAAGGGTTCGTCCATCAGCAGCACCTTGGGCCGCATCGCCAGGGCGCGCGCCACCGCCACGCGCTGGCGCATGCCGCCTGAAAGCTCGTCCGGCCGCTTGTCCATCGCCGCGACCAGCCCGACGCGGGACAGCGCCTCCCGCGCCACCGCCCGGCGCTCCGCCACCGGCGCGCCCCGGATCGACAGGCCGAAGGAGACATTCTGCCAGACCGTCAGCCAGGGAAACAGCGAGGTCTCCTGGAAGATCAGGCTGCGGTCGGGCGAGGGCGCCTCCACCGGATCACGGAATGACCACATCCGGCCGCGGCTGGCCTTCTCCAGCCCGGCGATCAGGTACAGCAGGGTCGACTTGCCGCAGCCCGAGGGTCCCAGCAGCACGACGAATTCGCCCGGTGCGATGTCGAGGTCGATGTCGCGCAGCGCTTCATGCGCGCGCGGCGTGCCCTCCGCCCAGGTCATGCCGATGCCGCGGCAGACCACCGCATCCTGGGACGACCAGGCAGCGTAGGTGTCAGAGGCCACGCAGCACCCCCGCCGTCTCGGGCACCCAGTAGAGGATGCGTTTCTGCAACTGCCGCAGCACCCAGTCGGACAGGAAGCCGAGCAGGCCGATCAGCGCGATGGTGAAGAAAACCAGCGACGGGTTGAAGGTATTGCGCGCCAGCATGATCACCTGGCCCAGGCCGAAGCCGACCCCGGTGCTTTCCGCCACCAGCACCACCATCCAGGCCCCGAACAGGTTCAGCCGCAGCACGATCAGCAGCTGCGGCAGGATCGCCGGGATGATGACCCGCGCATAGACCTGCCGCTTGCTCGCCCCCATGGTGCGGGCGACGTGGATGAAATTACGGTTGACGTTGTCGATCTGGCTGATGGTCGAGAGCACCATGTGGAAGAACAGCGCCACCACCACCATGAAGATCGCCGGCTTGTTGCCGATGCCGAAGATGAAGATGGCCACCGGCAGCCAGGCGATGGGCGAGACCGGCGAGAGCAGGGTGATGGTCGGCAGCACCAGCTTCTCCAGCAGCCCGAAGTAGCGGATCAGCACGCCGACCGAGACCGACAGCACCGCGGCGATGCCGAGCCCGGCGAAGACCCGGCCGGCGGTGGCGCCGATGGTCACCAGCACCGCCTCATAGGGCGATGGCCCGTCGGCCGGGTTGACGCCGATCTGCCAGCGCGTCGCGGTATTGAAGTAACGCGCCTGGTCCGGGATGTTGCCGAGGAAGATATGCGGCGGCGGCAGCAGCTTCGCATCCGCCACGCCGGTCAGCCAGGCCAGTTCCCAGAGCCCGGCGAACAGGCCGATAGACACCATCGCCCAGCCGAAGCGCGCCAGGGACTGCCGCCGCGCGGCGGAAAGCCAGGGCGCGGCGGCTCCCGGCAGCCGGCCGGCGACCAGATCGCTGCTCATGCGCACCGCCTCAGGCGGATTTGTGCTTGAGCTGGCCGTACAGCGCCTGGTTCTCGGCGATCACCTGTTCCAGCAAGGTCCAGTCGATCGCGTCGCGGCCGGGCTTGTTGCGGATATAGCCCATCTCGACGAGGCTGTCGGTGCGGCTCAGGATGAAGTCGGTCTGGTTGCGCGCATCGACCACGGCGGGCTGCTTGGCCATCGCCAGCCGGGCATTGTCCATCGAGGTCTTGTAGTAGGCGCCGACCAGCTTATCGAGCGTCTCCTGCTGCTTGGTCTCGGCCATGAGCTGGGCGCTGAACATGCCCTTGATGACATTTTTCAGCGCCGCCGGATTGTCGCGGATCAGCGAGCTGCGGCAGGCGAGCACGCAATCGGTATAGCCCGGGCCGTAGATGTCGGTGCCGTCCGAAAGCCGCACCGCGCCGGGCACGTCGTTCATCAGCGCCGTCGCATAGGGCTCGATGGTGCAGATCCAGTCGATGGCGCCGGCCTTGAAGGCTTCCACCGCTTCCGGCGTATTGCCCATGTAGCGGACGGTGACGTCCTTGAAGCTGACGCCATGCTTCTTCAGGTAGTCGTAGGGCATCACCTCCAGCGTATCGAGCTGGAAGGTGCCGAGCGTCTTGCCGCGCAGCTTGGCCGGGGTATCGAGGCCGGGGCGGGCGACGATGGAACAGCCCTCGATGCCGCCGCCGGCGACGATCTTCACCGGTGCGCCGGCGTTGAACAGGGCGATGAAGCTCGTATAGGGCATCAGCCCGAGATCGACCTGGCCCATGCCGAGGAAGGTCACCATCTCCGCCGTGGTCGGCGTGTTGACGAACTGGATCTCGGTGCCGTCGGCGCGGGCCAGCTGCAGCGCGTGGGCGAGGAAAAGGTTGAGGTTGCAGAAGCCGGTGCCATGCGTGGACTTCAGGCTGCCACGCGGCTGAGCCGTGGCCTGGCCGGCGCCGAGCGCGAAGGTCAGCGCGCTCGCCGCGGTGGCCTTGAGCATGGATCGCCGCCTGGGGGTTTGCGCTGCCGCGATGGCCGCGAAGTCAGCCGGAAGCGCCGAGCCGAAACGGTCACACATCGTGTATGCCCTCCGCGGGCGAGCACACCAGTGATGCCCGCCTGTTGCAGACGATGGCACGCCAACCAGAGCTGCCGCTGCCGCGGCGCTGCGCTGGCAATGTTGCAGCAAGCATCGTGCCAGCATGGCCGGGCCTTGCGCGGCCTTATCCACCCGCCCGCCGCTGCCGGATATTGAGGCAACTGCCGCACCACGATCGGGCAGGCTAGACTGCCGCTCTCCCACCGCCGGAAGTCCCCGCATGCACCCGCTGCTCAAGCCACTTCTCGCCGATGACTGGGCCGCCATCGACCCCGGCCTGCCGAAACTGCTGGAGCTGCTGTTCTCCCGCGCCGCCGGCGAGGATTGGCACAAGGCCGGCACCTTCAAGGACCACCTGCTGGGCGTCTACCGGACCCTCGCGCTTTGGGGCCAGCCGCGCGAGGTGCGGCTGCTCGGCCTGTTCCACAGCGTCTACTCCAATGAATACGTCGACCTGAAGCTGTTCGATGCCTCGGGAGACCGGGCGGCGCTGGCGGCGGCGGTGGGGGAGGAGGCCGAGCGGCTGATCCATACCTTCTGCATCATGCCGCGCAGCCTGTTCATGCGGCGACTGCTGGAGGCGGGCGACCTGCCCGAGGAAGGCATGGCGCTGGAGCGCGAGGGCAAGCCGGACGTGTTGCTGAGCATGCGGGATGTCGCGGTCTTCGCCATCGTCACGGTCGCCGACATCGCCGA
>JAQGIA010000118.1 GCA_028291445.1 Belnapia sp. | reverse complement strand
ACGGCGATTACCTCGGCATCGGCCCCGGCGCGCACCAGCGCCTGTTGCTGGATGGCCAATTGCTGGCTGGCCGACGGCACCGCGCGCCGGAGGAATGGCTGGCCCGGGTGGAGCGCGACGGCCATGCCACCACTGCGGAGGAAAGCCTCAGCCCACGGGACCGGGCGCGCGAGGCCCTGCTGATGGGGCTGCGGCTGACCGAGGGCATCGACCCCGCCCGGCTACGGGCCCGCAGCGGCCTGGACCTGGCCGAAGCGCTCGACCCCGCCATGCTGGCCGCCTGCCTGGACGAGGATTACCTGGAATGGACCGCGGCCGGCCGCCTGCGGGCGACCGCCGAGGGGCGGATGCGGCTGGATGCCATGCTGCCCGTTCTTTTGCGCTAACCCTTGGGCTTGCGCCGCGGCTTCGGCGACGGAGCTGGGGGCGGCGCGGCCTCGCCAGGCACCGCCCGCGCCAGCCAGTCCAGCGCCCCGGCTGCCTGCCACCCGGCCGCGCCGGTCTCCAGATAGACCGCCGCCTCGTCGGCATCGCCCGGGGAGTAGAATTCCGGGCTCTCGGCCGGTGGCGGGACGCGGCCCAGCAGCAGCCCGGGCACATGCGGGTTGTTGGCCAGCGCCCGCTCCAGCGCCGCCGCCGCCTCGGGCCCATCGCCGCTGCGGCGGAAGGCCAGCAGCGCCGCGGCATAGTGCCAGGCGGCGCTGTCGTCCTCGGCATAGGCCGCGTGCAGCGCCGCTGCCTCCGCCTCCGCCCCGGCTTCCAGCAGCCAGTCCAGCAGGATGTAGCGCGCCCCCTGGTTGTCGTTCGGGTTCAGCGCCAGGGTGCCGCGCAGCGTGTCGATCGCCTCGGGCAACTGGCCCTGGCGGCGCAATTCGACGGCCAGGCCCTGGCGGGCACGCATGTAGGGGCGGGTCTCGGTCACCGACCAGAAGTCGCCCCGGTATTCCTCCATCCGCCAGGGGCCGAGCATCGCCTCCCCGACCGCCACGGCATGGCGCCAGAGCGAGAGGGTCAAGGCGGTGCCCTCCGGCGCCTCGGCCGCCAGGATGCCCCAGGCATCGACGCAGAGCCCGCTTGCCTCCAGCGCCTTGCCGGCCAGGGCCAGGCGCTCGGCGCCCGTGGCCTCCATGGCGTCGAAGGCGATCATTTGCGCCGTATTGACCGCATGATCGATCTCGATGGTCGCCTTCTCGATCACCCGCAGCACCCGGCGTTCCGCCGCCGTGACCTTAGCCTTCGCCACCATGTCCGCCTCCCATCGCCAGTGCCGCGCGATAAACCTGCTTGCGCGGCAGCCCGGTCGCCGCCGCCACCGCCGCGGCGGCGTCCCTGACGCTGAGCCCGGCCGCCAACGCATCCCGTAACGCCTGGTCCAGCTCGATTTCCCCGGCCGCCTCCTCCGGCGCCGGGCCGATCACGATCGCGATCTCGCCGCGCGCCTGCTCGGCCGCGTAATGGCCGGCCAACTCCCCCAGCGTGGCGCGGCGGACCTCCTCGAAGCGCTTGGTCAGCTCCCGCGCCACCGCCGCGGGCCGGGCCGCACCGAAGCCCTCGGCCAGGGCGGCCAGCGTCTCGGCCAGCCGGTGCGGCGCCTCGTAGAAAATCATGCTGGCGGCGAGGCCGGCCCGCTCCACCGCCCGCAACCGGGCGATCTCGGCCGTCCGCGCTCCCGCCTTCACCGGCAGGAAGCCGAGGAACAGGAAGGGATGCGGTGGCAGGCCGGACAATGTCAGCGCCATCACCGCCGCGTTCGGGCCTGGGATGGCGCCGACCGGCAGCCCGGCGGCGATCGCCGCGCGCACCAGTCGGTAACCGGGGTCGGAGACCAGCGGGGTCCCGGCATCCGATACCAGCGCGATACGGTCCCCGGCGCGCAGCCGGTCGAGGATGCGGGGGGTCTGGTCATCCTCATTGTGCTCGTGCAGAGGGATCATGGTCACCGAAACACCATGCCTGGCCAGCATGGCGCCGGTTACCCTGGTATCCTCGCACAGCACCACGGCGGCACTTTGCAGTGTCGCCAGGGCGCGGGGAGACAGGTCACCCAGGTTGCCGATCGGCGTTGCCACCAGGGTCAGCCCGGTGGACATGCCGGTGGGCGTCCCGGGCGGAGGAGTCCCGGCCGGCCCCGGTTCAGGAGGATCGCTTGCCCCATCCGTCATGCTTCGCGCCGCCATCCTGTTCCGCCAAACCCGCGCAACGCCGCGCGCGGCGCCGCCTCGGCTTGCTGGCCCTGCTCTTTCCCCTGGTCGGCTGCGCCACGCAAGCCCCGCCCCGCTATGCCGCCCCGGCCTATCCATCCGCCGCCGCGGCGGCAGCCGAGGTCCCGCGCACCCGCGTCGGCCTGCTGCTGCCGCTCAGCGGCGCCAACCGGCCGCTCGGCCAGGCCATGCTGAACGCCGCGCAGCTGGCGCTGTTCGACCAGGCCGATCCGGCCATCGAATTCCTCCCCCGGGATACCGCCAGCACCTCGGCCGGTGCGGCGGAGGCGGCGCGTTCCGCCCTGCGGGAGGGCGCCCGGGCCTTGGCCGGGCCGCTGACCCTGACCGAGACCGCCGCGGCGGCCGGCCCGGCGCGCGCGGCCAATGCGCCGATGATGGCCTTTACCTCGGATGCCGCCCAGGCGGGCAACGGCGTCTGGGTGCTGGGCACCACCCCGGCCGAGCAGGCCGAGCGCGTCGCCAATGCGGCGGCCGAGGCCGGTGCCCGCCGCTTCGGCCTGCTGGCGCCGGATGATGAATTCGGCCGCCGCCTGGCCGCCGCGCTGCGCGCCCGGCTGCCGGCGCTCGGCCTGCCGCCGCCGCTGGTGGTGCTGCATGCCCGGCTCGGCGATCCTGGCGCCGCCGCCCGCGACCTGGCGGGCCAGGCCGGTTCGGAAGGGTTGGATGCGGTGCTGCTCGGCCTGGGCGGGGAACGTGCGAAGGCGGCCGCCAACGCCCTGGCCACGGCGCTGCCGGTGAAGCCCCGGCTGCTCGGCACCGTGCTCTGGGCGCAGGACCCGGTGGTGGCGCAGGAGCCCGCCCTGGCCGGTGCCTGGTTCCCCGGGGCGGACCCGGCGACCCGGGCCGGCTTCGACCAGCGCTACCAGGCCGCCTTCGGCGACCGCCCGCCGCGGCTGGCGGGCGTCGCCTATGATGCCGCCGCGCTGGCCAGCCGCGCCGCCCGGGAAAGCCAGGGTGGCGCGCCCGTCAGCGCGATGGGCCAGCCGATGCTCGGTGCCGACGGGCCGATCCGACTGGCGCCGGATGGCCTGGCGCAGCATGGGCTGGCGCTGTTCGCGGTCGATCCCTCGGGCGAGCCGCGCATGATCCAGTCGGCGCCCATCCCCGGCGCGCCCGGCAGCTAGGGTGCATTCCGTTCGGAAGGGCCTTGGATCAAATTCCCTTTGCCGGATGACGCCATCCGTTCCGGGTCTGCCCTAGGCATGGCCCGGCTGGCCTGGGGACGGGTGCTCGGCGCCGCCGGGCTGATCGGCGGCGTGCCCTGCCTGGTGCTGGTGGTGCTGCTGCTGGAGGGCGCGGTGGAGCCCTATCACGGGCTGCTGGCGCTGCTCGCCTGCGGCTTGGCGGCGCTGGCGGTCGCGCGGCTCTGGATCGGCAATCTTGCCGCATTGGCGGAGGCGCTGCGCCGCGCCGCCGACGAGGATGGCCGGCTGATCCCGCCGCATGGCCTGCTGCTGCCGGCGGTCGGCGAAATCGCCGAGGGGGTCGGCCGGCTGGCCCGCAGCCTGGCCGAACAGGGCGCGC
>JAQGIA010000107.1 GCA_028291445.1 Belnapia sp. | reverse complement strand
GAAGATCAGGCGCATCCTGGTGCCGCTCGGCGCCGGCGTCGCCTCGGCGCTCGGCTTCCTGGTGGCGCCGCCGGCGACCGACATGGTCCGCAGCCATGTCGGGCGGCTCGGCCGGCTGGACTGGTCGGTGGTGAACGGGTTGTTCGCCGAGATGGCCGAGGCGGGCCGCGCCCTGCTGGCGGAGGCCGGGGCCGATCCCACGACCATCATCCTGAGGCCCAGCGCCGACATGCGCCACGTCGGCCAGGGATTCGAAATCTCGGTGCCGCTGCCCGGCATCACCCTGAGCGATGCCGATATCCCGGCGATCCGGGACAATTTCTTCGCCAGCTACCGTGCGCGCTTCGGCCGCATCGTCGAGGACCAGCCGATCGAGGCGCTGTCCTGGCGCCTCGCCTGCGCCGCGCCGGGGCAGGATATCCGCATCCGCCTCGGCGGTCCCCGGCACGGCGATACCGGGGCCCCCGGCAGCGGCCAACCGACGCCGCGCGGCGAGCGGCCGGTCACCTTCGAAGGTCATGGCGCCCTGCCCTGCCCGGTCTATGACCGCTACGCACTGCGGCCCGGCATGGGCTTCGACGGGCCGGCGCTGGTCGAGGAACGCGAATCGACCTGCGTCATCGGCCCGGCGACGCGCGTCAACGTGGATGCCGACCTCAACCTGGTGCTGGAGCTGCCCTGATGCGCCGCCGCCCCCTGCTGCTCGGCCTGACCGCCGTGCCCCTGGTGGCGCGTGCCCAGAGCTCTGCCGCCCCACCCTATCCGGATCGGCCGGTGACGGTGGTCAATCCCTGGCCGGCCGGCGGCTCCTCGGACAGCGTCGCCCGTATCCTGATGCAGCGGCTCTCGGCCGATCTGGGCCAGCCCTTCGTGGTGGAGAACCGGCCCGGCGCGACCGGCACGCTCGGGCATAATTTCGTCGCCCGCGCCCGGCCGGATGGCACGACCTTGCTGCTCGGCACCAACAGCACCTATGCCATCGCGCCGCATCTGGCCGCGCTGCCCTACGACAACGCCACCGCCTTCGCCGGCATCTCGCTGATCGCCAGCAGCCCGCAGATCCTGTGCGTCCATCCCACGGTCGCGGCACAGGAGCTGGCGGGCCTCCTGGCCCTGGCCAAGGCCCGGCCGGATGCGCTCAGCTTCGGCACCTCCGGCATCGGCGGCACCAGCCATCTGGCGACCGAGATGCTGATGGCCATGGCCAATATCAGCATGCTGCACGTGCCCTATCGCGGCGGTGGCCCGGCCGCCCAGGCGCTGCTGACCGGCGAGGTCCAGGTGACATTCATCGACCTGATCACCGCCCTGCCCTTCATCACCAGCGGGCAGGTCCGTGCCCTGGGCACCTCCACCAGGCACCGCGCCCCGCTGGCGCCGCAGGTGCCGACCATCGCCGAGGCCGGGCTGCCCGACTTCGAAAGCTCGACCGATTTCGCCTTCCTGGCACCGGCCGGCACGCCGGATCCCATCCTGCACCGGCTGGCCGCGGCCAGCGCCGTGGCGCTGCGGGCGCCGGAGGTGGCCAGCAAGCTGGAGGCCGCCGGCATCACCATCCTGGCGGAAGGGCCGGACCAATGGCCGGGCTATTTCACCCGGGAGGTCGCCAAATGGGGCGGCATCATCAAGGCACGCGGCATTCGCGCGCCCTGAGACTCAGGGGTCGCTTGAGGCGCAGGGGGCGCTTGAAGCTCAGGGGGCGGCCGGCCCGGTGTCCGGTTGCGGGCTGGCCGTCGGCCGGTCAATCGTCGCGGTGGACGCGCTCCATGCGCTCGTGGCGCTCCTGGGCCTCGATCGACAGGGTGGCGATCGGCCGGGCCTCCAGCCGGCGCAGGCCGATCGGCTCCCCGGTCTCCTCGCAATAGCCATAGGTGCCGTTGTCGATCCGCTCCAGCGCCTGGTCGATCTTGGAGGCGAGCTTGCGTGATCGGTCCCGGGTACGCAATTCCAGCGCCCGGTCGGTCTCGACGCTGGCCCGGTCGGTCAGATCCGCCTCGGTGATGCCGCCGGCGGATAGGCTGGCCAGCGTATCCCCAGCCTCGCGCAGCAGCTCGTGCCGCCAGCGCCGGAGCTTCTGGCGAAAATACTCCTGCTGGCGCTGGTTCATGAACTCTTCGTCGTCGGTCGGACGATAGTCGGGCGGCAGGGTGATGAGCATTGTTGGACGACCCCAATTCCGCCGGAGACCGGGGCCCACCGCCCTGGTACCGAAGGCGGCCGGACCATACCCGTAGGCCGCTGTCCGCGCCAAGGGGTCGCGCGACCGCAAAATAGCGATACGTGACTGTTTTCACGCAACCGTCGCAGCTTCTCCCCGTCCACGCCGTGCCAGTTCGACCCGCGCGCGCAGCACGACGCCCCGGACCGCATCGCGTAACCCCGGGTCAGCGCCCTCCTCGCCCTGTTCCAGCCCCGCCAGCCGCCGCAAGCGTTCGGGATCGCCACCGGCGCTGCCGGCCAGCATATCGGCCAACAGCCCGTCCAATTCCTCGAGGATCGCCTCGGCCCGGCGCCGGGCCGCGCCATCGCGTTCCGCATCCGAGCCCCGTTCCTGCAAGGCGAGCAACCCGAGCCCCGGCGCGGCGACCTCGGCGGCGGCGGCGGCCTCATGCGTCGCCCCGGCGATGGCCCCGCCGACCTGG